>JAOPVV010000382.1 GCA_025966005.1 Frankiales bacterium | reverse complement strand
GGGCCAGCTGCGTGCGGGCGGCGGCCAGCGCGTCCGGCCGGCGGAAGGTCCAGCGGGCGGCGAAGACGCGGCTGCCCTCCAGGCTCAGCTCGCCGGCGGCGAGCGACTGCTGGTCGTGGGCCACGAGGGCGCTGGCGTACGGGCCGAGGACCAGCGCCAGGACCCAGTCGCGGACGCGCGGGTCGTCCCGCTCGAACACCACGGCGTGCACGCCCGGCGGGAGGTCGCCGGAGGCGCCCGAGAAGGCCACGACGACGGTGTGCCCGACCGCGGCGAGGGCGGCGTAGCGCTCCTGCTCGGCGTCGAAGTGCTCGCGGTGCAGGCACATCGCGAGGACCAGGCCGGGGTCGCTGCCGTGGGTGGGGTCGGTGCCGAAGGCCCGCTCCATCGCGTAGCTCAGGACCAGCAGGGCGCGCTTGGTGGACGGTGCGGACACGAGCTGGACGGGGACGTCCAGGGTGGTGGGTCTCCTCCTGGCGCACCAGCGCCGAGGCCCAGCGTCCTCCCGCCGCGACTGCCGGACGCGATCCGGACGAAGATCGTCAGAAGGGACTAGTCAGGCCTGCTTGCGGCGGCCCCGCGCTTGCTGCAGCGAGTGGACGGAGGCCCGCAGCGGCTCGGACGTCGGCAGCGGCAACTGGGCGACGCGGGGCGCACCCGCCTCGACGGCGGCGAAGGCGTCGGCCTCCAGCTCGAGCAGCCGGGTGAGCGCCGCCAGGTGGGAGGCGACCTGGTCGCTCGCGGCCGGGCCGTAGCGCGTCAGGTGCTCGACGGCGGCGTCGACGTCGCGACGGCACGCCAGCCAGACCGCCAGTCGTCGCAGCTGCTCCCGCTCTCCCTCGCCCACACGAGGAGACTGCCCGCCGGACGTCGCGTCCGCAGCCGAACCGGCACTCCCGTGCGGGGGAGGGAGGGTGACGGCACGGCGTCGGGTCACTGGCGGTCCGGGGACCGACGGCTCAAGCCGCCGCCTGTCGCGGGTGGTCCTGCGGGACGCCGGTCGTGACCGGGTGGACGGGTCCGTGCGGACCGTCCGGGAGCCGACGCCCGGCCGGGCGTGGTGCTGGTGGTGGTGGGTGGGTGGTGCCCCCGGCAGGATTCGAACCTGCGCCTACGCCTCCGGAGGGCGCCGCTCTATCCCCTGAGCTACGGGGGCTCGTAGGGCGGTCAGGACGCTACCAGCCGGCCCCTGGCCGGCGCCGGTGCGCACACGGCGCGATGCTGGCTGTAGCGTCCCGCGGCATGTCGAGCAGCCTGGGCCGCGTCCTTGTGGTGGACGACGACGACGTGATCCGCCAGCTGATCACCGTGAACCTCGAGCTCGAGGGCTTCGAGGTCGCCACGGCGGTCGACGGCCAGGACTGCCTCGACAAGGACAAGGCCGTGGCGCCGGACGTGATCACGCTCGACATCATGATGCCGCGGCTGGACGGCTGGGAGGCCGCGAGCCGCCTGCGGGCCGACCCCGAGACCGCCGGCATCAAGGTCGTCCTGCTGTCGGCCCGCGCCCAGGAGGCCGACCTCGAGCGGGGCAGCCGGATCGGCGTCGACGCCTACCTCACCAAGCCGTTCGACCCGGACGAGCTCATCGACGTCGTCCGCCGGCTCGCCGGACTGCCGGTCCTCTGACGACGGGGCCAGAGGGCCGAACCGGTCAGCTGGTCGCGGGGCTCGGCTGGGCGGACGGGGCCGGCGCGGAGGCGGCGGCCGACGGGGCGGTCGAGGCACCCGGCACGGTCACGCTCGCCGACGGGGCGGTCGAGGGCGCGGGGACGGCGGCGCCGGCCTGCAGCGGGCCGGTCGTCGTGTTGCCGACGCAGGACGCGCCGGGCTCGGGGGCCTGCCGGCCGTTGGTGTAGGCCTCGAGGAACTGGTCGACCCGCTCGTCGTCGGCCGAGTCGACCGACAGCCGACGGCCCCACGCGGACAGGTTGATCGGGCTCTCCTGCTCGGGCACCGGGCTCAGCAGGCGGTACTGGTCGCCCTGCACCTTGCTCGCCAGCTCCTCGACCTGGGCGTCCGGCAGGTCGTCGTTGTAGGTGACCCAGACGGCGCCGTGCTCCAGGGAGTGGACGGCGTGCTCGGGCGCGATCGGCGCGTCGTAGACCGCGCAGGTCTGCGGCACCGCGTTGTGGTCGCCGCTGTTGGGCGGCACCTGGTCGTAGTCGACCGTGCCGGTGACGTGGGTGTTGTCCAGCTGACCGCTGGCGACGGCGACGCCGTCGATCGCGTCGTCCGGGTCGGTCAGCAGGCGGTTGCGACCGGAGCCGGTGTTGAGCGCGGCGAACAGCAGGATGCCGCCCAGCACGAGGGCCAGCACGACGGAGCCGAGCACGGTGCCCCACGGGAAGGGCTTGGCCACCTTGGTAGTCGTCGCGCGGCGCGCCGACCCGCTCGTGGAGGCGTTGCGTGAGGACTTCGACATGCGGGATCCGTCCGGTGCGAGCGGGGAGGGGCGCGCGTGTGCGCCCCCTCGTGCGACGAGCGGGGCACAGCGCGCGTTCCCGCCCTGACCCCTGTCCGTGGCTGCACCGGAGTCTAGGCGGGGACGGGCGATAGCCTGGGACCGTGACTCCTCTCGAGCTCGGCGCCGCTGTCCGGGCCGCCGTCGCGGCCGCCGTCGAGGCCGGTGAGCTCGCGGTGCCCGTGCCCGCGCAGGTCGGTGTCGACCGGCCCCGCAGCCCCGAGCACGGCGACTACGCGACGAGCGTCGCGCTGCAGCTCGCCAAGCCCGCCGGGCTCGCGCCCCGGGCCGTCGCCGAGCTGCTCGCCGCCCGCCTGCGCGCGACCCCCGGGATCAGCGAGGTCGACGTCGCCGGTCCCGGCTTCCTGAACGTCCGTCTCGACGGTGCGGCGCTCGGCCAGGTCGCGCTGACCGTCCTCGAGCAGGGCGCGTCCTTCGGCACGAACCAGGCTGCCGCCGGGCAGTCGATCAACCTGGAGTTCGTCAGCGCCAACCCGACGGGGCCGATCCACATCGGCGGCGTCCGGTGGGCCGCGGTCGGCGACGCGCTGGCCCGGCTGCTCGAGGCCAGCGGCGCGCAGGTCTCCCGCGAGTACTACGTCAACGACGCCGGCAACCAGATCGACCACTTCGCCGCCTCCCTGCTCGCCGTGGCGAAGGGGGAGCCGGTCCCCGAGGACGGCTACGCCGGCGCCTACGTGCCGGGCGTCGCCGCTCGCTGCCTGTGGCGCAACCCCGGGCTGCCCGCCGAGGACGAGTCCAAGGTCCTCGAGGTCCTGCGCACCGAGGGCACCGCGCTGATGGTCGAGGACATCCGCGCCTCCCTCGCGGCCTTCGGGGTCGAGTTCGACGTCTGGTTCTCCGAGCTGTCGCTGTCGACCTCGGGCGCGATCGACAAGGCGCTGCAGCGGCTGCGCGAGCAGGGCCACGTCTTCGAGGCCGACGGTGCGGTGTGGCTGCGCACCACCGACTTCGGTGACGACAAGGACCGCGTGCTGGTCAAGTCCGACGGCAGCACCACGTACTTCACCTCCGACGCGGCGTACTACCTCGACAAGCGCGGACGCGGCTTCGACAAGGTCGTGATCATGCTGGGCGCCGACCACCACGGCTACGTGGGCCGGATGCGCGCCATGGCCGCGTGCTTCGGCGACGACCCCGCGCAGACCCTCGAGCTGCCGATCGGCCAGATGGTCAACGTCCTGCAGGGTGGCCAGCCGGTCCGGATGTCCAAGCGGGCCGGCACCTTCGTGTCGCTCGAGGACCTCGTCGACCTCGTCGGGGTCGACGCCGCCCGCTACACGCTGGCGCGCTCGTCGACCGACTCGACCCTCGACCTCGACGTCGACGTCGTGACCCGCAAGAGCAGCGACAACCCGGTCTTCTACGTGCAGTACGCCGCGACCCGCGCCGCGAGTGTCCTGCGCAACGCGGCCGAGATGGGCATCGCCGAGCCCGACCCGTCGTCGGTCGACCTGTCGCTGCTGTCGCACCCGCGCGAGGCCGAGCTGCTCAAGGCCCTGGCCGAGCTGCCGCAGGTGATCGCCACGGCGGCCGAGCTGCGTGAGCCGCACCGCGTCGCGCGCTACCTCGAGGAGAAGGTCGCCAAGTCGGCGCAGCGCTTCTGGGACGACTGCCAGGTGCTGCCCAAGGGCGACGAGGAGGTCTCCGAGCTCACCGCGCCGCGGCTGCTGCTGTGGCGGGCCACCCGGACGGTGCTCGAGAACGGCCTGCGCCTGCTCGGCGTCACTGCCCCGGAGCGGATGTGAGCGCGGTGCAGGTCGCGAGCCTGCAGGTGCCGACCGACCTCGAGCCGGCGGTCTGGCCGGTCACGGCCGTCCGGGGCGCCGCCGGCGTGCTGCAGCTGGGCGGCGTCGACGTCCGCGACCTCGCGACCGAGTTCGGCACCCCGGCGTACGTGCTCGACGAGGACGACTTCCGGGCGCGCTGCCGCTCCTGGCGGCAGGCGTTCGCCGACTCGGACGTCTACTACGCCGGCAAGGCGTTCCTGTGCACGGCCGTCGCCCGCTGGATCGACGAGGAGGGGCTCTCGCTCGACGTCTGCACCGGCGGCGAGCTCGCGGTCGCGCTGCACGCCGGCTTCCCGCCCGAGCGGCTGCTGTTCCACGGCAACAACAAGAGCGTCGACGAGCTCACCCGCGCGGTCGCCGCCGGCGTCGGGCGGATCGTGGTCGACAGCTTCGACGAGCTCGTCCGGCTCGCCGCGGTCGCCGAGGCCGCCGGCGTGCGGCAGCGGGTGTACGTCCGGGTGACCCCGGGCGTCGAGGCGCACACGCACGAGTACGTCCAGACCGGGCAGGAGGACCAGAAGTTCGGGTTCTCGCTCGCCAGCGGCGCGGCCGCCGAGGTGGTGCGACGGGTGCTCACGCTGCCCTCGCTCGAGCTTGTCGGCCTGCACTGCCACATCGGCTCGCACATCTTCGACGTGCACGGCTTCAAGCTCGCCGCCCACCGCATGGTGGGTCTGCTGGCGGCGGTGCGCGACGAGCACGGCGTCGTCCTGCCCGAGCTCGACCTCGGCGGCGGCCAGGGCATCGCCTACACCGCGGCTGACGACCCGATGGACGTGTTTGACTACGCCGCAGGGCTGCTCGCGATTGTCGAGCGGGAGTGCGCGGTCGCCGGCCTGCCCGTGCCGCGCCTGGCCGTCGAGCCCGGGCGGGCGATCTCCGGGCCGACCACCGTGACCCTGTACGAGGTCGGCACCGTCAAGGAGCTCCCCGGCCTGCGCACCTACGTCAGCGTCGACGGCGGCATGAGCGACAACATCCGCACCGCGCTCTACGACGCGCGCTACACCGCGGTGCTCGCGTCGCGCGCGTCGGAGGCCGAGCCCGCCAACGTCACGCTGTGCGGCAAGCACTGCGAGAGCGGCGACATCGTGGCCCACGACGTGCCGCTGCCCTCGGACCTGTCGCCGGGCGACCTCGTCGCGGTGCCGGCCAGCGGCGCCTACCACCGCTCGATGGCCAGCAACTACAACCACGTGCCCCGCCCGCCGGTCGTCGCCGTCAAGGACGGCGTCGCCCGGCTGCTGGTGCGCCGTGAGACCGAGCAGGACCTGCTCGCCCTGGACGTCTCGTGAACGGAGACCGCGCATGAACGGCCTGCCCGAGCTGAGCGCCGGCGACTGGGCGCGCTACGCAGGCCTCGTCGCCCTGGCGTCCTTGCTGTTCCTGGTCGTCTACGGCGACCGCGACGGCGCCCTGGTCAGCCTGCTCGCCGTGTACGTCGTCGCCGGGACCGCCGGCGCCGTGGTCGTCCGGGCCCGGGGGGACCAGTCGTGACGCTGCCCTCGACGCGCCTGCGCGTCCTCATGTGCGCGGCGCTGCTGGGGGTGCTGGCACTGCTCGGCGTCGTCGCCGCTGCCGTCGGCGGCACCGTCGGCGTCGCCCTGTTCGCCGTCCTGGCAGCCGCTCTCGTCGTCACGGCCGTGCTCCGCGGCCGCGCGGCGCTCGCCCCCACGTCGCTGCCGCCCGGGCGCAGCTGCACCTGCTGCACCACCACGCACTTCGACCCCGTGACGATCGTCTGATGAGCACCCCCGCCCCCCTGCGCGTCGCCCTGCTCGGCTGCGGCACCGTCGGCTCCGAGGTCGTCCGGCTGCTGCACTCCTCGGGCGACGACCTGACGGCCCGCATCGGCGCGCCCCTCGAGCTCGCCGGCATCGCCGTGCGCCGCCTCGGCAAGGCGCGCGACCTCGGCGTCCCCGACGAGCTGTTCACGACCGACGCCGCCGGCCTGGTCGCCCGCGACGACGTCGACCTGGTCGTCGAGGTCATCGGCGGCCTCGAGCCCGCCCGCTCGCTGATCCTGGCGGCGCTGACGTCCGGCAAGAGCGTCGTCACCGCCAACAAGGCCCTGCTCGCCGAGGACGGCGCGACGCTGCACGCCGCCGCGGCCGAGCACGGCGCCGACCTCTACTACGAGGCCAGCGTCGCCGGGGCGATCCCCCTGCTGCGGCCGCTGCGCGAGTCGCTCGCCGGCGACCAGATCACCCGCGTCACCGGCATCGTGAACGGCACCACCAACTTCGTCCTCACCCGCATGGACGAGACCGGGGCGGGCTTCGCCGACGCGCTCGACGAGGCGACCGCGCTGGGCTACGCCGAGGCCGACCCGACCGCCGACGTCGAGGGCTTCGACGCCGCCTCCAAGGACGCGATCCTGGCCGGGCTGGCGTTCCACACCCGCGTGGTCGCGGCCGACGTGCACCGCGAGGGCATCACCGAGGTCACCGCCGCCGACGTCGCGAGCGCCAAGGCGATGGGCTGCGTCGTCAAGCTGCTGTGCATCGCGGAGAAGGACGGCGACGCCGTCAGCGTTCGCGTCCACCCGGCGATGATCCCGCGCACGCACCCGCTCGGCAGCGTCCGCGAGGCCTACAACGCGGTCTTCGTCGAGGCGGCCAGCGCCGGCCGGCTCATGTTCTACGGCCCCGGCGCGGGCGGCTCCCCGACGGCCAGCGCCGTCCTGGGCGACCTCGTCGCCGTCGCCCGCAACGCCCTGTCCGGTGCCCGCGGCGCCGGCGCGTCCGACTACGCCGAGCTGCGCGTGCGGCCCATGGGCGAGGTCGTCACGAGGTACCACATCAGCCTCGACGTCGCCGACAAGGCCGGCGTCCTCATGGCGGTCGCCGGGGCCTTCGCCGACCACGACGTCTCCATCCGCACCGTCCGCCAGGAGGGCCACGGCGACGACGCCAGCCTGGTGGTCGTCACCCACACCGCGACCGACGCGGCGCTGCAGGGCGTCGTGGAACAGCTCCGAGGGCTCGACAGCGTGCGCGCCGTCGCGTCCGTCATGAGGGTGGAGGGGCAGGCATGACCATGGCCACGACGAGGTGGGCCGGCTGGTCCGGTCTGATCGAGCAGTACCGCGACCGACTTCCCGTGACGTCCTCGACGCCGGTGGTGACGCTGATGGAGGGCGGCACCCCGCTCGTCTACGCGTGCGTGCTGTCCGAGATGGTCGGCGCCAGGGTCTGGCTGAAGGTCGAGGGCGCCAACCCGACCGGCTCCTTCAAGGACCGCGGCATGACGATGGCCATCAGCAAGGCCGTCGAGGCGGGCTCGAAGGCGGTCATCTGCGCGAGCACCGGCAACACCAGCGCCAGCGCTGCGGCCTACGCGGCGAAGGGCGGGCTCACCTGCGCCGTCCTCGTGCCCGAGGGCAAGATCGCGCTGGGCAAGCTGGCGCAGGCGCTGGTGCACGGCGCGAAGCTGCTGCAGGTGCAGGGCAACTTCGACGACTGCCTCGACCTGTGCCGGGCGTTGAGCACCGACTACCCGACGACGCTGGTGAACTCGGTCAACCCCGACCGCATCGACGGCCAGAAGACCGCCGCGTTCGAGGTGTGCGACATGCTCGGCGACGCCCCCGACGTGCACTGCCTGCCGGTCGGCAACGCGGGCAACATCACCGCGTACTGGAAGGGCTACTCGGAGTACGCCGACGACGGCACCACGACGCACCGCCCGCGGATGCTGGGCTTCCAGGCCGCCGGTGCCGCCCCGATCGTGTCCGGCGTGAGAGTGCCGTCGCCGCAGACCATCGCGACCGCGATCCGCATCGGCAACCCGGCCTCCTGGCAGCAGGCGCTCGACGCCCGCGACCAGTCCGGCGGCGCCATCCAGGCGGTCACCGACCGGCAGATCCTCTCGGCGTACAAGCTGCTCGCGTCCCGGGAGGGCGTCTTCGTCGAGCCCGCCTCCGCGGCCAGCGTCGCCGGTCTGCTGCAGGCCCACGCCGCCGGGCTCGTGCACCCCGGCGAGAAGGTCGTCTGCACCGTCACGGGGAACGGCCTCAAGGACCCCGACTGGGCCATCGCGGGTGCGCCCAAGCCGGTCACCGTCGCCAACAGCGCGGAGGCGGCGGCGGCAGCGCTCGGCCTCGACCGGTGACGCGCGCCGGTGCGCGCCCCTAGGTGCGCGTCTACCTCGACCTCCTCCGTCGCGAGAAGGACTTCCGGCGCGCCTACCTCGCGCAGCTGATCGCCCTGGGCGGCGACTGGTTCGCGGTCATCCCGCTGCTCGTGCTGCTGCCCGAGCTGACCGGCACCGGCTTCTGGGGCGCGCTCGTGCTCGCCGTCGACACCCTCGTGTTCGCGCTGGTCGCGCCGTACGCCGGCACCGTCGTCGACCGGGTCGACCGGCGACGGCTGATGGTGGTGGCGAACACCGTCGCCGGGCTGGCGGCGCTGCTGCTGGTGCTCGTGCGGACGGAGGCGACCGCCTGGGTCGCGCTGGTCGCCGTCGGCATCGTCGCGGCGGCCAAGGCGTTCAGCCAGCCCGCCGGCACCGCCGCGCTGCCGAACCTCGTCGACCCCGACGACCTCGCGACCGCGAGCGTGCTCAACGGCGCCTCCTGGGGCACCATGCTCGCCGTCGGCGCGGCGCTCGGCGGGCTGGTCGCCGGCACCCTCGGCTACACCGTGTGCTTCGTCCTCGACGCGGGGCTGCTGCTGACGGCGGCGCTGCTGGTCCGCTCGACGCGCCGGCCGTTCTCCGACCCGTCCGCGCCGCCCCGTGAGCGGCGCCCCGCCCGCGACGACGTCGCCGAGGCCGTCGCGTTCTCCTGGCGCGAGAGGCGCGTGCTGGCGCTCATCACCTGCAAGAGCGGGCCGGCGTTCGGCAACGGCGCACTGTCGCTGTTCCCGCTGTACGGCGCCGCCGCGTTCGGCCTCGGCCCGCTGGGGATCGGCCTGATGTACAGCGCCCGCGGCCTCGGGGCGCTGCTCGGCCCGCTGCTGCTGCGCAAGCGCGCCACCGACCCGGTCCGGCTCCACGGCGTGCTCGCCGGCTCCATGGCCGTGTTCGGCCTGGGGTACCTGGCCCTGGCCGTCGCCGACTGGTTCTGGCTGGTGCTCGTGCTGCTGGTCGTCGCCCACGCCGGTGGCGGGGCCAACTGGATCCTGTCGACCTACGGCCTGCAGACCGTCGTGCCGGACTCGCTGCGTGGCAGGGTGTTCAGTGCCGACTACACCCTCGCCACCCTCGTCGTCGCCGGCAGCCAGCTGGCCTTCGGCGGACTGTCCGGCGTCGTCGCCGCCCGCGACCTGCTGGGGCTGTCCGGCGCGCTCGTCCTGACCTACGCCGGCCTGTGGTGGCTGGCGACCCGACGGCTGCGGACCCCCGCACCCGACCTCCTCCCGACGGAGTCGTAGTGCCCAGCTTCCGCGCCGCCCCCGTGCGGGTCCGCGTCCCCGCGACCAGCGCCAACCTCGGCCCCGGCTTCGACTCCGCGGGCCTGGCCCTCGCGCTCCACGACGACGTCGTCGTCACGGTCGTCGACCGCGGCCTGTCGGTCGACGTCGCGGGGGAGGGTGCCGACAAGGTCGCCCGCACCGAGCGCAACCTGGTCGTGAGCTCGCTGCGCGCCGCCTTCGACCGGCTCGGCGGCCAGCCGCGGGGGCTCGAGGTCGTGTGCGCCAACCGCATCCCGCACGCCCGCGGTCTTGGCTCGTCGTCGGCGGCCATCGTCGCGGCGGTCGTCGCCGCCCGGGCGCTCGTGCTCGGCGGCGAGGAGCTGCTCGACGACGACGGCTGCCTGCAGCTCGCCAACGAGCTCGAGGGCCACCCCGACAACGTCGCGGCCTGCCTGCGCGGCGGGGCGACCTTCGCCTGGGAGGACGACGGGCGCGCGGGGGTCGTGCGCCACGACGTGCACCCGGACCTCGCGCCGGTCGCCTTCGTCCCGTCCACCCGCTCGTCGACCAAGAAGGTGCGGGGGCTGCTGCCCGCGACCGTGCCGTACGCCGACGCGGTGCTCAACGCCTCGCGCGCCGCGCTGCTCCCGCACGCGCTGACGCGTGACCCGTCGCTGCTGCACGTCGCGACCGAGGACCGGCTGCACCAGGGCTACCGCGCCCCGGCCATGCCGCGCACCGCCGCGCTCGTCGCCCAGCTGCGCGAGCAGGGCGTCGCCGCCGTCGTCAGCGGGGCCGGTCCCACCGTGCTGGCGCTGACGACCCGGGCCGGGCGGGAGGCTCTGGTCGACGTCCCGCGCCGCGGCTGGACCGTGCTGCCGCTGGACGTGGAACCCGCTGGGGCGTCGGTGGTCCGGCTCGGCTGACGTCAGGTCGGCACGGACACCGGTCGGACAGCGGACACGCCGGGACGGGGTGCTGTTGTGCAACCGTGCCGTGGCTGGTTACCCTAGGTACCGCACCAGTCGCCCCCGTCCGGGGCCGCGCTATCGCGCCGCTGCGACTCCACGTCGCCGGAACGCCCCTCGTCCGTCGTCCGGACGATGCAGGTCTGCGAGCCGCGCGACCCGAGGTCCAGATCGAGCCCCGCTCGGCGGACCTGCAGCGGAGCGACCGGACCCCCAAGCACCTCGCCGATCGGCGAGGCCCCCCCGGACCGCCACGCACCACGTGCCAGTCCGGCAGCACACCCCCACTGCCCCTTCGCACCCGCGGCCGGCAGCCCACCGGGAGGAACCTCCTTGACCGACACCACCGACCTGCTGCAGGACGGCGCGACCGCGCCGACCGGGCAGGACGCACCTGCTGGCGGCGCGCCCGCAGCAGCCCCCCGCACCCGCCGGCGCGCCACCAGTGGTGGGCTCGCGGCGATGGTGCTCCCCGAGCTGCAGGCCATGGCCGGCGAGCTCGGCATCACCGGCGTCGGCCGGCTGCGCAAGAGCCAGCTGATCGAGGCCATCCAGGACAAGCAGTCCGGCGGCGCCGCCGCGGCGCCCGCGGCCGCTGTCGAGAGCGCCGCCGCGGCGCCCGCG
>JAOPVV010000381.1 GCA_025966005.1 Frankiales bacterium | reverse complement strand
AGCAGGGTGGGGGGTGCGGCGTGCTGGACGGCGGCCAGCGCCCCGCCCGCGGCGCCGACGCCGGCGGTGGCCAGCGAGGCCGTCCGCACCAGGGCCTGCGCGAGCTCGTCCCCGGACAGCCCGTCGTGGTGGGCGCGCAGCGTGGCGAGGTCGCGGACCGGCACGTGCGGCGCGACGTCGGCGACGACGTCCGCCAGCCAGCGGCCGGTGAGGGCCGCACGGGCTCCGGCGCTGCGCGCGCCGGAGGACAGCAGCCGGGTCAGCTGTCCGAGCAGGCGTCCACGCTCGGACCGGTCCAGGCCCGGCTCGGAGAGCCGGCCCACCAGCTCGCCGACCTGCTCCCGACGGACCAGCTCACCGCTCACGGCGAGCCGGTCCCGTCTGGGTCAGGCGCACTCCTTGCAGATGAGCTTGCCGCCCACGTCGGAGTCGAGCTGGCTGCGGTGGTGCACGAGGAAGCAGGAGGAGCAGGTGAACTCGTCGAGCTGCTTGGGGAGGACCCGGACGGTCAGCTCCTCGCCGGAGAGGTCGGCGCCCGGGAGCTCGATCGCCTCGTTGAGGTCTGTCTCGTCGACGTCGACGCTGCTGGCCTGGGCCTCGGCGCGACGCGCCTTGAGCTCCTCGAGGCTGTCCTCGGGCTCGTCGGCGTCAGACCGCCGCGGCTGGTCGTAGTCGGTGGCCATGCTGGGGCTCCTTCGTGTGGATCGTCCGGCGCGTGCACAACGCACGGGCGAGCTCATCTGTGCCCGCTCCTCCGCGCCCTGTGCGGGCGGGAGGGGCAGAGGCTAGCGGGCGGCACGACCGGCATCCCCGCGGGGTCGCGCCCCGGACGCACCTGGTCTACTGCGCCGCGCCCATCCGGCCGAACGCCCAGAACTCCTCGGTCGCGTCGACGGCGTCGCCGGGCTCGGTCCAGCGGTGCCCGTACCCCTCGAGCCGGCGGATCGTGATGCTGCTGCCCGGCGCTGCCGCCGGGATGCTCGCGACGGGGCGCAGGTAGGTCTGCAGCCGCTCCGAGAACGCCGCGCCGTCGAACGGCA
Source organism: Frankiales bacterium (assembly GCA_025966005.1). Taxonomy (GTDB): domain Bacteria; phylum Actinomycetota; class Actinomycetes; order Mycobacteriales; family SCTD01; genus SCTD01. The sequence goes on along the minus strand of JAOPVV010000381.1, from coordinate 1,684 downwards.
CGGCCGTGTCCTTCTCGCCGTGCAGGTGCAGGGCGCGCACCGGCCCCCGGCAGCGCGGGACCTCGAGCGTGCCGCTCATGACGCCGATGGTGTCGACGAGGTCCGGACGGGCGCAGGCGAACCGGTAGGCCATCATCGCCCCGTTGCTGAACCCCACGACCGAGACCCGCCCGGCCCCCCGGCGGCGCAGGTCGGCGACGACGTCGGCGAGGAACGCCACGTCGTCGACCTCCTGCGTGACGGCCTCACCGCAGCACAGGCCGGCGTTGAACGACCGCCGGACGCCCTCCGGGTAGGCCACCAGCGCGCCGTCGCGGTCGGACAGGACGTCGAAGCCGGTGCTCGTGGCGGCGTCGGCCGGGTCGCTGAGCAGGCCATGGACGACGACCATCGCCGGGCGCCCCTGGCGCAGGCTCGGCGAGCGCCGCAGCAGCGGCGGGGTGTGCAGCACGTACGCCCGGCCGGTGTCGAGCACGACCCGGTCGTCGCTGCTGGAGGTCCGCGGGTCGAGGGCACCGGCGAGCGGCGCGGCGCTCGAGACGCCCGCGACCAGGGCGAGCAGGGTCGACAGCACGACACGTCGCCGTGTCCACCTCACGCCTGCCACCCCCCGTCCGGAACGGCTGCCAGTGTTCCACGCACGAGGCGCTCAGGCCGTCCCGTACGCCCCGAACAGCAGGTCCGTGAGCTCGGCCACGAGCTCGTCGCGGCCGACGCCGGGCGCCTCGAGCCACCAGTCTCCGGCCGACTGCACCATGCCGACGATGCCGTGCCCCCAGGCGGCGGCGCGGGTCGGCGGCACGCCCAGCTCGGCGCCGATGCCCTCGGCGAGCTGGGCGCCCAGCCGACGGGTGAACGAGCGCACCTGCGACTGCGCCGTCGCGCCCTCGTCGCTGTGCAGCAGGAAGCGGTACACCTGCGGATCGCGCTCGATGGCCGCGAGGTAGGCGCCCACGGTGCGCTCGACCCGGTCGCGCCGGTCCTGGCCCGCCTCGAGGGCAGCCTGCAGCTGGGCCAGCAGCGTGCCGGTGTAGCGGTCGGCCAGCGCGGCGTACAGCCCGCCCTTGTCGCCGAAGTGCCGGTAGAGGATCGGCTTGGTGATGCCGGCCTCGGCCGCGATGACGGCCATCGTCGCCACCGGGCCGTCCCGCTGCACGATCCGGTCGGCGGCGTCGAGCAGCTCCTCGCGCCGCGCCGTCCGCCCGTCCTGCAGCGGGACCGCGGTCACGGGCCGGTGCTCCCGCGCCCGCCCACGACGACGGACGTCACGGGATCTGGTGCCCGGAGATCGCGCGGCTGATGATCAGGCGCTGGATCTCACTGGTGCCCTCGAAGATCGTGTAGATCTTCGCGTCGCGGTGCCAGCGCTCGACGGGGTACTCGCGGGTGTAGCCGTTGCCGCCCAGGATCTGGATCGCCTTCTCGGTCACCTCGACGGCGGTCTCGCCGGCGAACAGCTTGCTCATCGAGCCCTCGCCCGCGGTGAACGGGATGCCGTTCTTGCCCATCCACGCCGCGCGCCAGACCAGCAGCCGGCTGGCGTCGAGCTTGGTCTTCATGTCGGCGAGCATGAACGCGATGCCCTGGTTCTCGACGATCGGGCGGCCGAACTGCTCGCGCGTCTTGGCGTACTCGAGGGCGTACTCGTAGGCGGCGCGGGCGATGCCGACGGCCTGCGCACCGA
>JAOPVV010000367.1 GCA_025966005.1 Frankiales bacterium | reverse complement strand
GGGGGCCTCGGCCGCGGGGGCCTCAGCAGCGGCGGCGGCGGCGGGGGCCTCAGCAGCGGGAACCTCGGCGGCGGGGGCGTCAGCCGCAGGGGCCTCAGCAGCCGGCGCGTCCGCGCCAGGCGCCTCGGCGGCCTTCGGGGCCGCCTTCTTCTTCGGGGTGGTGGCCGCACCGGCGGCCGCCTCGACGCCCTCGCGGGCCGCCGCCTCGAAGGCGAGCTTCTTGTCGACCTTGGGCTCGGCGACGAGCATGGGCGGCGGGGCCGGCAGGCCCTTGAACTTCTGCCAGTCACCGGTGACCTTGAGGATCGCCGCGACGGGCTCGGTCGGCTGCGCGCCGACTCCCAGCCAGTACGCCGCGCGCTCCGCGTCGACCTCCATGAAGGAGGGGTTCTCCTTGGGGTGGTACTTGCCGATCGTCTCGATGACGCGACCCTCGCGCTTGGTCCGCGCGTCGGCGACGACGATGCGGTAGTACGGGGCGCGCATCTTGCCGAGGCGCATGAGCTTGATCTTGACTGCCACGGGTCTTGTTGCTCCGGTCGTGTGTGGGGGGTGGCCCTCGGCGCTGCGCGTGGGGTGCGCGGCCGAGGACGGTCTGCGGACACGCCGAGGACGGGTAGAGGGCCGTCGACAGCGGTGGCTCGTCGGACAGTCTGCCAGACGGCTGCTCCCTGCAGCCACCCGCACGTCGGGACGCCGGTGACGTGCACCACAGCGGACCGCCGGACGGGGGACCGTCGCTCACAGTGGTGCGGTGACCGCCGTCCTGACCGAGCCCGCGCCGGGCTCGCCGTGGCGCACGCCCGGTCTGGCCGCCCTGTTCACCGCGTCGACCACCGCCCGGCTGGCCAACGAGGCGGCCCGGGTCGCCATCGTGCTGCTGGTGCTGGCGCGCACCTCCTCGCCCGCCCTGGCGGGGACGGTCGTCGGTGCGCTCGCCCTGCCGGCGCTGCTCACCGGTCCGGTGCTCGGCGCCTGGCTGGACCGCACCCGCCGGCGGCGGGTCGTGTTCGTGGCCAACCAGCTGCTGCTGCTCGTCGTCCTGGTCGCGCTGCTGGCCGTGACCGGACGCGCGCCGTCGTACGTCGTCGTCCTGCTCGGGCTGCTGGCCGGGATCACCGTGCCGGTGCTCACCGGCGGCTTCACCGGGCTGATCGCCCCCCTGGTGCCGCAGCCGTTCCTGCGTCGGGCGTACGGCGCCGAGGCCACGTCGTACAACCTCGCGGGCGTCGTCGGTCCGGCGGCGGCGGGAGCGCTGGCGGCGGCCGCGTCCCCCGAGGTGGCCGTGGGCGCGACCGCGGCGGTGTCGTTCCTCGCGCTGCTCGCCGTGCTGCGGGTGCCGATGCCGTCGTCGCCCGTCGACCCGGACCGCGGCAGCCTCGGGCGCAGCGTGCTGGACGGCCTGCGCCTGCTGATGACGAACCCGGCGCTGCGCTCGGTGACGGTCGCGACGACGGTGTCCTTCACCGGGATGGGCGCGCTGCCGGTCGTCTTCCCGCTGCTGGCCGAGGAGGTCGGGCAGCAGGCCGCGGCCGGCGGCGCGCTGTTCAGCGCCTTCGCCCTCGGAGCCCTGGCCGGGAGCACGGTGCTGGCCGCCCGGCAGACGCGCACCGACCCGATGCGCATGGCGTTCCTCGGCATCACCGGCCTCGCCGTCGCGTTCGCCGCGGTGGCCGCGGCGCCGACCTTCCTCGTGGCGGTGGCGCTCGTGGCGGTGGCCGGAGCGATGGAGGGCCCCACGCTCGCGTCGACGCTGGCCGTCCGCGCGGCCCACAGCCCGGCCGACATGCAGACCCAGGTCGTGACGACCGCGGCGAGCCTGAAGTTCGGCGGGTTCGCGCTCGGGTCGGCCCTCACCGGCCTGGTCGTGGCCCAGCACGGCGTGCGGGTCGGGCTGCTGGCGCTGGCCGGCCTGCAGGTCCTCGCCCTGCTGCTCGGCTGGGCGGCGCGTTCTACCCACGGTGACCGCTAGCCACACCTAGGGTGACGGCGTGCTCGAAAACGCCCTCCCCCGTACCGCTCTGACCGTCTTGCTCGTCCTGTGCGGAGCGGCGTCGTTCAGCTCGATGGCGAGCGCCGGACCTGCCCTCGCCGGGTCGACCGAGGGCCCGGAGGTGCGGTCCTCCACCAGCGTGGCGCGCGTGCTGACGCCGCCCGCGGCGCCGCAGGCTCCGCCCGCCCTGCAGCCCACCGGGACCAACGCCGACGGCTGGGCGACGTACCGCCTCGGAGCCGGGCGGGTCCCCGACCGGCTGCTGCCGGGCCGGGGGTTCCGCGGAGAGATCAGCTGGCTGCAGGGCCGGCTGGTGCGCAAGGCCCGCATCTACGTCCCGCGGTCGGCGCCGGCGACGGCCCCGCTCCTGGTGTCGCTGCACGGCCTGGGCGCGTCGCTGCAGAAGGTCGAGGCGCAGCAGCGCTGGTCGACGCTGTCGATGCAGCAGGGCTTCGTGCTGGTGTGGGGCGCCGGGTACAAGGGCTCGTGGAACGCCGGGCCGTGCTGCGGCGCCGCCGTCCGCGAGGGCGTCGACGACCTGGGCTACCTCGACCGGCTGCTGCAGGTCACCGGCGCGCTGCACGCGGTCGACCGGCGGCGGGTGCACCTGGCCGGCTTCAGCAACGGCGCCATGATGGCCTACCGGTACGCCTGCGGGCGGCCCGGCCGGATGGCGGGCGTGCTCGCCGTCGCCGGGACGCACACCGCGCCGTGCCGACCGACCACGGCGACCGCGGTCCTCGTGGTGCACGGTGCCGACGACCCGACCGTCCCGCTCGCCGGGACCCGCTACAGCGCCTCGCTGCGGTCGGCCCTGCCGCCGGCGCGCCGGGCCGCCGCGCTCTGGACCGGCACCGGAGCCGGCGTCCGGTCGGTCGTGCTGACGGGCTTCGCGCACGGCTGGCCGACGGCGGCGAACGGGCGGTACGACACCAGCGGCCGGGGCTGGGCCTTCCTCGAGGCGCACCCCCGGCCGTAGGTCCGGCAGGCGCGTCCTAGCGGGGGCGGCGCAGGCCGAACGGGTCGGGACCGTCGGCCGGCGGCTGCGGGAAGCCGGGCGGCAGCTGCAGGCCCTCGGGCAACTGGGGCATCCCCTGGGGCAGCCCCTGCGGAGCCCCCTGGGGCAGGGCCTTGGGCTTGGACGACGGGCCGCCGCCGGCGCGGCCCGGGCCCTTCTTGCCCTTCTTGCCCTGCTGGGCCCGCTTGGCCCTGCGTCCGCCCGGCAGGCCCGGCATCCCGGTCATCCCCGCCATGCCGCCCATCTGCTTCATCATCTTCTGGGCGTCGTAGAACCGGTCGACCAGGCTGTTGACCTCGGTGACGGTGACGCCCGAGCCCTTGGCGATGCGCATCCGGCGGGACGCGTTGAGGATCTTGGGCGTGCGCCGCTCCTGCGGGGTCATCGAGCGGATGATGGCGGCGATCCGGTCGAGGTCGGAGTCCTTGACCTGGTCGAGGGCCTCCTTCATCTGGCCCATGCCGGGGAGCATCCCGAGCAGGCTCGTGATCGAGCCCATCTTCTTGACCTGCATCATCTGCTCGAGGAAGTCCTCGAGGTCGAAGTCCTCGCCGCTCTGCAGCTTCCCGGCCATGCGCTCGGCCTGGTCGGCGTCGAAGTGCTTCTCGGCGCTCTCGATGAGCGTGAGGACGTCGCCCATGCCGAGGATGCGCGAGGCCATCCGCTCCGGGTGGAAGACGTCGAAGTCGCCGAGCTTCTCGCCGGTGGACGCGAACAGGATCGGCACGCCGGTGAGGTGCCGCACCGACAGGGCCGCGCCACCGCGGGCGTCGCCGTCGAGCTTGGTGAGCACGACGCCGGTGAAGCCGACGCCGTCCTGGAACGCCTGCGCGGTGACCACGGCGTCCTGGCCGATCATGGCGTCGACGACGAACAGCACCTCGTCGGGCTGCACCGCGTCGCGGATGTCGGCGGCCTGCTGCATGAGCTCGGCGTCGATGCCGAGGCGGCCGGTGGTGTCGACGACGACGACGTCGAAGTTCATCCGCCTGGCGTGCTCGATCGAGGCCCTCGCGACCTGCACCGGGTCGCCGACGCCCGAGCCGGGCTGTCCCCCGTTGCCGGCAGCGCCGGGGTGCGGCGCGAAGACGTCCACGCCGGCCTGCCCGCCGACGACCTGCAGCTGCTGGACGGCGTTCGGGCGTTGCAGGTCGCAGGCGACGAGCAGCGGGGCGTGGCCCTGCGCCTTGAGGTGCTTGGCGAGCTTGCCGGCCAGGGTGGTCTTGCCGGCGCCCTGCAGGCCCGCGAGCATGATCACGGTCGGGGCGGTCTTGGCGTGGCGCAGCAGGCGGGTCTCGCCGCCGAGGATGCCGACCAGCTCCTCGTTGACGATCTTGATGACCTGCTGGGCCGGGTTCAGCGCCTGGCTGACCTCCGCGCCGCGGGCCCGCTCCTTGACCGCGGTGATGAAGGCCTTGACCACGGGCAGCGCGACGTCGGCCTCGAGCAGCGCGATGCGGATCTCGCGCGCGGTCGCGTCGACGTCGGCCTCGGACAGCCGGCCCTTGCCGCGCAGGGAGGTGAAGACCTTGTCGAGCCGGTCGGACAGGGTGTCGAACATCAGGCCTCAGCAGCTCGGGGAACGGTGCTGGCCAGCCTAGTCGGGAGCCCGCAGCCGGGGGGCGGGCACGGCGACGGCACGGGAGGATCGTCGGCGTGACCCGCCTGCTCTCCCGCACCCCGTCCGCGCGCGCCCGTACCGCCCACACCCTGCTGGCCCTGGCCGCCGCCGCTGCCCTGTCGGGGCTGCTCGTGGCGACCGTCCGCCTGCCGCTCGGCGAGACGGTGCTGCTGCCCGGCACGGAGCAGGGCGGCGTCCGCACGGTCAGCGGGGACGCCGGTGAGCTGTCGCTGGCCGTCGACGTCCGCAACGGCGGGCTGCTGCCGGTGCGGGTCGACGGGGTCGCCGACCTCGCGATCGGCCCGTACGCGGCCCGGCTGGGTCGCGGCGGTCCGGGCGGCGGCGTGCCGGAGCAGGAGGTCTTCGAGCCGTTCGTGCTGTGGCCCGGCCAGCAGCGCCTGCTGGTGCTGCACCTGACCCGCGCCGGCGACCCCGCACCGCTGGACCTGACCGGGTTCCGGGTCGCGACGACCGTGCTCGGCGTCGTCGGCCGCGACCTCGAGGTGCAGCTGCCGACGACGCTGCAGGTCAGCTGAGGACGGCCAGCACCGCGTCGTGCACCAGCGTGCGCAGGACGGGGTCCTCGAGCTTGGCGCCGTCAGGACCGACCACGTAGAACGCGTCGACGACGTCCGCGCCCAGGGTCGAGATGTGGGCGGTGCGGACGTCGAGCCCGCAGGAGGAGACCGCGGAGGTGATGCGGTGCAGCACCCCGAGCGCGTCGCGGGCCCGCACCTCGACGACGGTGGCGCTGTCGGAGACGTCGTCGAGCAGCCGGACCGTCGGCGGCGCGGTCGGCAGGCCGGGGCGCGCGACGTAGGCCGCCTCGCGGGACGCCAGCAGCTGCGGCAGCTCCAACTCGCCGTCGACGGCGCGGCGCAGGTCGCTGCGCACGACCGACCAGTCGGGCAGCGCCCCGAAGCGCGGAGCGACCCGGCAGACGGTGACCGCCGTGGTGCCGCGCAGGAACACCGACGCCGACCGGACGTCGAGCCGGTGCAGGGCCAGCACGCCGGTCGTCAGGCCGAGCAGACCGGGCCTGTCGGGCGCGACGACGGTCACCTCGTCGTCCTGGGCCTGCAGCGTGAACGCGCCGGTGGCCACGAGCTCCTCCTGCCAGGGCGCCAGCGGCGCGGGCGGCGGCGGCGGCGTGCCCTCGAGCAGCGCGCGGGTCCGGTGCACCAGCTGGTCGACCAGCCCGGCCTTCCAGCTCGACCACGCGGCCGGGCCGGTCGCGGCCGAGTCGGCCCGGGTCAGCGCGTGCAGCAGCTCGAGCACCTCGGCCGAGCCGACGGCCTCGGCGACGGCCTTGGCCGTCGCCGGGTCGTGCAGATCGCGGCGGGTGGCGACGTCGGGCAGCAGCAGGTGGTGCTCCACCATCGCGACCAGCACCGCGACGTCGTCGGCGGGCAGCCCGAGGCGCGGGCCCATCTCGGCGACGACCCGCATGCCGACCACCGTGTGGTCGCCGGGCAGGCCCTTGCCGATGTCGTGCAGCAGCGCGCCGAGCAGCAGCAGGTCGGGACGCGCCACCTCGCGGGTGAGGGCGGCGGCCGCCGCGGCGGCCTCGACGAGGTGCCGGTCGACGGTGAACCGGTGATAGCTGTTGCGCTGCGGCTTGCTGCGCACGCTGGCCCACTCGGGCAGCAGCCGGACGAGCAGTCCGGCCTGGTCGAGCGCCTCGAGCACGTGGACGGCGGGCGGGCCGGCGGCGAGCACCTCGACCAGCGCCTCGCGGGCCGCCTCGGGCCACGGCACCGGCACGTCGGGGCACTCCCGCAGGCGGGTCAGCGTGTGCGGCGCGATCGGCAGGTCGGCGCGGGCGGCGGCCGACGCCACCCGCAGCACCAGGACGGGATCGCTCGACGGGTCGGCGTCGCGCGCCAGCACCACCTCTCCGTCCTGCTCGACGACGTCGTCGGCCAGCGGACGGCGGACCGGTCCGACCTGCTTGCGCCCGAACAGCCGCCGCTTGGGCGCAGGGCGCACCCGGCGCCAGGTGACGTCGCTGGCGAAGGCGATCGTGCGTCCGGCGTCGGACACGGCGGCCATCAGGTCGTCGGCGGAGGCGTAGGACAGCGCGGCCGCGACGGCGTCCTGCTCCTGCAGCAGAAGCCGGTCGACCACCCGGCGGCCGGAGCCCGCGGTGCGGCGGTGCAGCTCGGCGCGGGCGTCGAGCAGCACCTCGTGGGCGTCGCGCACCTCCCCCGCCGGCGGATCCACCACCTGGGCGGTGGCCAGGGCCTGCAGGGCGTGCACGTCGCGCAGCCCGCCGCGGGCCTCCTTGAGGTCGGGCTC
>JAOPVV010000364.1 GCA_025966005.1 Frankiales bacterium | reverse complement strand
GCTCAGCAGGAACAGCACGGTCAGCACGACCAGCCACACGCGGTCGGCCATCAGGCGGGCCCCGCGGTGGGCTTCCCGCGCAGGAAGGTGGCGACGACGCGGACCGGGAGCACCCGGCCGGCGAAGGGCGTGTTGCTGCTGCGCGTCGCCATCTGCGCGGCGTCGACCGTCCAGCTGCGGCCGGGGTCGACGACGGTGAGGTTCGCGGGCTCCCCGACGGCGAGCGGGCGGCCGTGTCCCTCGAGCCGGCCGATCACGGCCGGGGTCTCGGACATCCGCGTGGCGAGGGTGCGCCAGGAGAAGGCCGGGCTCATGGCGTCCACGACGACGGCCAGGGCCGTCTCCAGGCCGGTCATGCCGGGCGAGGCGGAGCCCCACTCGGACTCCTTGTCCTCCAGGGCGTGCGGCGCGTGGTCGGTCGCGACGACGTCGACCGTGCCGTCGGCGAGCCCGGCGCGCAGCGCGTCGACGTCGGCCTGGGTGCGCAGCGGCGGGTTGACCTTGTAGATCGGGTCGTAGGTGCAGGCCAGGTCGTCGGTAAGCAGCAGGTGGTGCGGGGTGACCTCGGCCGTGACGTCGACCCCGCGGGCCTTGGCCGCCCGGACGATGTCGACGCTGCCGGCCGTGCTGACGTGGCAGACGTGCAGGCGGCTGCCGACGTGCGCGGCGAGCAGGCAGTCGCGGGCGATGACCGCCTCCTCCGCGACAGCGGGCCAGCCGGCCAGGCCGAGCAGGCTGGAGTTGACGCCCTCGTTCATCTGGGAGCCGACCGTCAGGCGGGGCTCCTGGGCGTGCTGGGCGATGACGCCGTCGAACGCCTTGACGTACTCGAGCGCGCGCCGCATGAGGCTGGCGTCGCTGACGCACTTGCCGTCGTCGGAGAACACCCGCACCCGGGCCGCGCTGTCGGCCATCGTGCCGAGCTCGGCCATCTGCTCGCCGCCGAGTCCGACCGTGACGGCGCCGACGGGCGCGACGTCGCACCAGCCGGCCTCGCGGCCCAGGCGCCAGACCTGCTCGACGACGCCGGCGGTGTCGGCCACCGGGTCGGTGTTGGCCATCGCGTGGACGGCCGTGAAGCCGCCGAGGGCCGCGGCCAGCGTGCCGGTCTCGACCGTCTCGGCGTCCTCGCGACCCGGCTCGCGCAGGTGGGTGTGCAGGTCGACCAGGCCCGGCAGCAGCACGCCACCCGCACCCTGCACGACCTGCGCGTCCCCGGCGTCCAGCCCGGGACCGATCTCGGTGATGCGGCCGTCGACGATGCGGACGTCGACGACGCCCTCGCCGTAGGGCCGGACGTCCTTCAGCAACCAGCTGGTCACGAGTCACTCCCGATGGCGGGCTCGGAACCACCGAGCAAGAGGTACAGCACGGCCATGCGGACCGAGACGCCGTTCGCGACCTGCTCCATGATCGTGGAGCGGACGCCGTCCGCGACCTCGGGGGCGATCTCCATGCCGCGGACCATCGGCCCGGGGTGCATGACGATCGCGTCGTCCGACAGCGCCGTGACGCGCCGGACGTCGAGGCCGTACCGGCGCGAGTACTCCCGCACCGACGGGAAGTACGCGGCCCCCATCCGCTCGCGCTGGACGCGCAGCATCATCACGACGTCGCTCTTGGGCAGCACCGCGTCGAGGTCGTAGGAGACCTGCGCGGGCCAGACCTCGACGCCCACCGGCAGCAGCGTCGGCGGGGCGACCAGGGTGACGTCCGCGCCGAGCGTCTTGAGCAGCAGGACGTTGCTGCGCGCGACCCGGCTGTGCAGGATGTCGCCGACGATCGTGACCTTGAGGCCCTCGATGCGGCCCAGGCGGCGGCGCATCGTGAACGCGTCCAGCAGTGCCTGGGTGGGGTGCTCGTGGGTGCCGTCGCCGGCGTTGACGACCGAGCCGCGGATCCAGCGGCTGAGGTTCGCCGGCGCGCCCGACCAGGAGTGGCGGCAGACGACGGCGTCCGAGCCCATCGCCTCCAGCGTGAGCGCGGTGTCCTTGAGGGTCTCGCCCTTGGAGACGCTCGAGCCCTTGGCCGAGAAGTTGATGACGTCGGCCGACAGCCGCTTGGCGGCGAGCTCGAAGCTGGTCTTGGTGCGGGTCGAGTCCTCGAAGAACAGGTTGACGACGGTGCGGCCGCGCAGCGTCGGGAGCTTCTTCACCGTGCGCTCGGAGACCTTCTCGAGCTCCTCGGCGGTGTCGAGGACCAGGGTGGCGTCCTCGAGGGTCAGGTCGGCGGCCGACAGCAGGTGGCGCTTCACGCCTGGCCGGCCTTGTCCAGACGGCCCAGGTCGGCGGGGCCGAGCAGCACGGCGTCCCGACCGTCGTCCTCGGTGAGCATCACGTGCACCGTCTCCCTCAGCGAGGTGGGGATGTTCTTGCCGACGTAGTCGGCGCGGATCGGCAGCTCGCGGTGCCCGCGGTCGACGAGGACGGCGAGCTGGACGGCGCGGGGCCGGCCCAGGTCGGCCAGCGCGTCGAGCGCGGCCCGGACGCTGCGGCCGGAGAACAGCACGTCGTCGACCAGGACGATGAGCTTGCCGTCGATCCCGTCGGCCGGCACGTCGGTCGCCTCGAGCGCGCGGGGGCTCTTGAGGCGCAGGTCGTCGCGGTAGAGCGTGATGTCGAGCGAGCCGGTCGGCACCGTCAGCCCCTCGAAGGCGGCGATGCGGGCGGCCAGCCGGCGGGCCAGCGTGATGCCGCGGGTCGGGATGCCCAGCAGGACGACGTCGCCCCCGCCGCCGGTCTTCTCCAGCAGCTCGTGGGCCATCCGGTCGACCACGCGGGTGATGTCGGGGCCCTGCAGGACCGGCCGCGCTGCGGCGGGGTCTCCTGTGACAGGGCGCGGGCGATGGGCAGCCGTCAAGGCCGGCCTCCTTCCCCGCCTCACGGGACGGGCTCGGTGGAGGGTGGTCGTGCTGGCAGCGACGCTACACCGCAGCCCGTCGAGCTCTCCCGGCGCGTTCCGCTTGACCCGCCCCGGTCGCACCCATACCGTCACTCGCAGTAATCAACAGCAGTGGCGAGGCAGTGACACCGAGGGGCTGACGGTCACCCCGCTCGGGGATGGGGACATCTCCGGACGATCCCCCCGGTCGAGCCAGTGGTGAGACCGACGCCCCGCAACGACGACGCGGCCCCGGCCGCGCCTGAGGACGGGAACCCACCAGTGAGCGACTACGCCAAGGCCCTGGGCGCGCGACTGCGCGCCATCCGCACGCAGCAGGGGCTGTCCCTGCACGGTGTCGAGGAGAAGAGCCACGGCCGCTGGAAGGCCGTCGTGGTCGGCAGTTACGAGCGCGGCGACCGCGCTGTGACCGTCCAGCGGCTGTCCGAGCTGGCCGACTACTACGGCGTCCCGGTCAACGAGCTGCTGCCCGAGGGCGCGTCCGCCTCGGCGGTCGAGCCGGCCTCGCGGATCATCATCGACCTCGAGCAGCTCTCCTCGGTGCCGGCCGACAAGGCCGCTCCCCTGGCCCGCTACGCCGCCACGATCCAGAGCCAGCGCGGTGACTACAACGGCCGTGTGCTGTCCATCCGCCAGGAGGACCTGCGCTCACTCGCCGTGATCTACGACGCCTCCCCGGGAGCGCTCACCGAGCAGCTCATCGGCTGGGGCGTCCTGTCGGCGGACGCCCGCCGCGCCCTCGACGCCTGACCCCACCACCCCGTCCCACTACCCCGCCCGAACCGTTCGCCAGGAGCTCCTGGACGAACGGTTCGGGCGGGGTAGTGGTGCGTTCAGACGGCGAGGCTGGGCTTGAGCTGGAGCAGGCGGGCCAGCAGGCCGTTGACGAAGCCGCTGCTCTCATCGGTCGACAGGCTCGACACCAGCGCGACCGCCTCGGCCACGGCGACGCCGTCCGGGACGTCGTCGCACCAGAGCAGCTCGAAGGCCCCGATCCGCAGCGCGGCGAGGTCGACCGGCGGCATCCGGTCGAGCGTCCACTCCTCGGCGTAGGTCGACAGCAGCTCGTCGATGCGCTCCTGGTGCGCGACCACGCCCTCCACGAGCGTCACGGCGTACTCCGGGACGGGCGGGTCGGACTGCGCCAGCCGCTCGGCGAGGGTCTTCATCGGGTCGGCGTCGCGCTGGCCGGCCTCGTACAGCACGTCGAGCGCGCGCTTGCGCGCCTTGCTGCGAGCACCCACTACTTGTCGTTGACGCGACCGAGGTAGCGCCCGTCGCGGGTGTCGACCTTGATCTTCTCGCCGGTCGTGAGGAACAGCGGGACCTGGATCTCGGCGCCGGTCTCGAGCGTCGCCGGCTTGGTGCCGCCGGTGGAGCGGTCGCCCTGCAGGCCCGGGTCGGTGTGCGCGACGAGCAGCTCGACGCTGGCGGGGAGCTCGACGTACAGCGCGGCGCCCTCGTGCATGGCGACCATCGCCTCCATGTTCTCCAGCAGGTAGTCCCTGACCGACCCGAGCGTGGACTCGGGCACGTAGAGCTGGTCGAAGGTGTCCTGGTCCATGAAGACGTAGTCGGTGCCCTCCTTGTACAGGTAGGTCATCGTCCGCTTGTCGACCGTGGCGACCTCGACCTTGGTGCCGGCGTTGAAGGTCTTGTCGACGACCTTGCCCGTCAGCACGTTCTTGAGGGTGGTGCGCACGAAGGCCCCTCCCTTGCCGGGCTTGACGTGCTGGAACTCGTTCACCGCCCACAGGCCGTTGTCAAGGTTGAGCACCATGCCGTTCTTGAGGTCGTTCGTGGTCGCCATGACGGTCAGCCTACCGACCCGGCTCGGCACGGCCCGGGCGCGCTGGGGCAGGATCGGGGCCCGCGCTGAGGAGTACGACCATGAGCACGATCGACGTGACCGGCACCGCTCTGGTGGTCCGGCTGTCCCGTGCCGAGAAGGTGCTCGCGCTGACGGGCGACCTGCAGGTCCCGCTCGACGCGGTGCTGTCGGCCGAGGCGGTCGAGGACGCGCTGGGGGCGGTGCGCGGCATCCGCGCTCCGGGCCTGGGCATCCCCGGGTACCGGATGCTCGGCACCTTCCGTGGACGCCGCACCCGGCGCTTCGTGGACGTCCGCCGGCGTCAGCCGGCCGTGCGGGTGCGGCTGCGAGGTCAGCGGTACGACGAGCTGCTGCTCGGGACGGAGGACTCCGCCGGCCTGGCGGCGCGGTTGTCGGGCGCGGCACCGGCCGGCCGCTGACCTACTGCTGCTGCGCCCAGCGCGCCAACGCCTCGGCGATGCGAGGGACGTCGGCCCGACCCTCCGCCGCGGCGATGACCAGGTCGTACGCCTCGTCGCGTCTCGATCCACGTGCCGTTGACGTCGCAGAAGACCACCGCGGCGGTCCACCCCAGGCGCTCGTTGCCGTCGACCAGAGCGCGGTTCCCGACGAGCGAGTGCATCAGCGCTGCTGCCTTCTCGAGCAGGCGTACGCCTCGAAGTCACCGAGCCCGGACTGCGGCCTGGCCGCTGCCGACGACAGGAGCCCAGGTCCCGGACCTGGGCCTGCCCGCCGACGGCGAGGTCGGCCAGCAGCACCAGTGCCTCGACGTCGAGGTAGATCACCGGGACAGGCGGTCGAGCAGCTCCGCACAGCGGGTGACGACGCGCGCCCCGACCCCTGCACGGCGTCCACCACCTGGGTCCGTTCGGCCCGCTCGAGGATCGCCCGCCGGGCTGCCTCGTGCGGTGAGAGCCCTTCTCGCTCAGCCATCGCCTTGAGGGCAGCCTGCTCGTCGTCGTCCAGTCGCAGCGTCATCGCCAGGAGACAACGGGAGGGCTCTGCTGCCACTCAGGCCAGGGCCAGGAACCTCAGCGCTGCCCGGTAGCCCTCGACACCCAGGCCGGTGATCGTCGCGGTCGCCACCGCGCTGATGACGCTGGTGTGCCGGAACTCCTCGCGGGCGTGCACCTGGCTGATGTGCACCTCGACCAGCGGGGCGGTGAGCTGGCTGCAGGCGTCGCGCAGCGCGTACGAGTAGTGGCTCCAGGCCGCCGAGTTCAGGACCACCGGGTTGCCGGCGTCGGCCGCCTCGTGCACCCAGCCGACCATCTGGGCCTCGTCGTCGGTCTGGCGCACCTCGACCTCGAGGCCCACCTCCTGGCCGGTGGCGACGCAGAGGTCGGCCAGCTCGGCGTGGGTGGTGCTGCCGTAGATGAGCGGCTCGCGGCTCCCGAGCCGGCCGAGGTTGACGCCGTTGAGCACCAGCACGCGGGTCACAGGTAGACCTTCCCGGCGTCGCGGTCCTTGCGGACTTCCTCGTACGCGGCGACGAGGAGCCCGGGATCGGGGTCGTCGAGGATGCGCGGGCTCGCCAGCGCGTCCAGCACCACGAAGCGCAGCCGGTTGCCGCGGGTCTTCTTGTCGACCCGCATGGCGGCCGAGATGCGCTGCCAGTCGCCGGCGTACGACGTCGGCAGCCCGACGGACTCGAGGACGGCGCGGTGCCGGTCGGCGGTGGCGTCGTCGAGGCGGCCCGCGACGCGTCCGAGCTCGGCCGCGAACAGCAGCCCGACGCCGACGGCCGCGCCGTGGCGACAGCCGTAGTTCTCGACCTTCTCGATCTCGTGGCCGAGGGTGTGGCCGTAGTTGAGGAACTCACGTCTGCCCTGCTCGGTCAGGTCGTCGCCGACCACCTGCGCCTTGACGGCGATGGCCCGCTCGACCAGCTCGCGGGTGTGCGGCCCGGACGGCGCCTGGGCCGCCTTGGGGTCGGCCTCGACGAGCTCGAGGATGCGCGGGTCGTGCGTGAAGCCGACCTTGACGACCTCGGCGAGCCCGGCGACGTAGTCGTGGCGGGGCAGCGTCTCGAGGGCGGTCAGGTCGCACAGCACGCCGGACGGCGGGTGGAACGCGCCGACGAGGTTCTTGCCGGCACCGGTGTTGATGCCGGTCTTGCCCCCGACTGCCGCGTCGACCATGCCGAGCAGCGTCGTCGGGACGTGGACCACCGGCACGCCGCGCAGCCAGGTGGCGGCGACGAAGCCGGCGAGGTCGGTGGTTGCTCCCCCGCCGACGCTCACGATCGCATCGGAGCGGGTGAAGCCGACCTGGCCGAGGACGTCCCAGAGGTAGGCGGCGACCTTGAGGTCCTTCTGGCCCTCGCCGTCCGGCACCTCGACGGCGTGCGCCTCGTGGCCGTTCGCCTCGAGGTCGGCGCGCACCGCCTCGGCGGTCTCGCGCAGCGCGGCCGGGTGGACAACCGCGACGCGCTGCGAGCGCTCGACCATGGCGGCCAGCTCGCCGAGCAGGCCGTGCCCGACGACGACGTCGTACGGCGCGGCACCCTTCACGGTGATGCGGGTGGGCTCGTCGGTCATGGCGTGGACGCTAGTAGCGCGACGACCTCGTCGACGACCTGCCGCGCGGACTTCTTGCTGGTGTCGACGACGTGCGTGGCGACCTCGAGGTACAGCGGCATCCGCTGGTCGAGCAGCGTCTTGAGCTGCGCCCGCGGGTTGAGCGCGAGGACGGGCCGGTCCCGGTTCATGCCGACGCGTCCGGCCGCGCTCGAGAGGTCGACGTCGAGCAGCACGGTCCGCTGCTCCTTGAGCAGCGCACGGGTGCCCGCGTCGAGCACGGCTCCCCCGCCCAGGCTCAGCACGCCGTCGTGCGTCGCGAGAGCCGCGGCCACAGCGGCCTTCTCGAGCGTGCGGAAGGCGTCCTCGCCGTCGTCGATGAAGACCTCGTTGATCGGCTTGCCGACCTGCTCGACGACGTCGGCGTCGGTGTCGCGGAAGGCGACGCCGAGCCGCTCGGCCACGAGGCGTCCCACCGTCGACTTGCCGGCGCCGGGCGGGCCGACCAGGACCAGTAACGGACTCATCGGATGGTCAGCGACTTCAGGTAGCTCTCGAAGTTGCGGCGGGTCTCCTCGACCGAGTCGCCGCCGAACTTCTCCAGCGCCGCGTCGGCCAGCACGAGCGCCACCATCGCCTCGGCGACCACGCCCGCGGCCGGCACCGCACAGACGTCGCTGCGCTGGTTGTGCGCGACCGCCTCGTCACCGGTGGTGGTGTCGATGGTCTTGAGCGCGCGCGGGATGGTGCTGATCGGCTTCATGGCCGCCCGCACCCGCAGCACCTCGCCGCTGGACATGCCGCCCTCGGTGCCGCCGAGGTGGCCGCTGGTGCGCTCGAGACCATCGTCGCCACGGACGATCTCGTCCATCACCTGGCTGCCGCGACGGCGGGCGACGTCGAAGCCGTCACCGACCTCGACGCCCTTGATGGCCTGGATGCCCATGAGGGCAGCGGCGAGCTTGCTGTCCAGGCGGCGGTCCCAGTGCACGTGGCTGCCCAGGCCCGGAGGCAGGCCGTAGGCCAGCACCTCGACGATGCCGCCGAGGGTGTCGCCCTCCTTCTTGGCGAGGTCGACCTCCTCGACCATCGCCTGCGCAGCGGTCTGGTCGAACACCCGGACGGGGCTCTCGTCGATGACCGCGAGGTCGTCCGGCGTGGGCAGGGCGGTGCCGGCGGGGACCTCGACGCTGCCGATGCTCACGACGTGCGACAGGACCGAGATGCCGTACGCCTGCGACAGGAAGGCCTTGGCCACCGCACCGAGCGCCACGCGGGCGGCGGTCTCGCGGGCGCTCGCGCGCTCCAGCACGGGCCGGCTGTCGTCGAAGCCGTACTTCTGCATGCCGACCAGGTCGGCGTGACCGGGCCGCGGACGGGTCAGCGGCGCGTTGCGCGCCAGCCCGGCGAGCACGTCGGCGTCGACCGGGTCGGCGGCCATCACGGTCGACCACTTGGGCCACTCGGTGTTGCCGACGCGGATCGCCAGCGGTCCGCCCTGGGTCACGCCGTGGCGAACGCCGCCGAGGAACTCGACCTCGTCGCGCTCGAAGGCCATCCGGGCGCCGCGGCCGTGCCCGAGCCGGCGCCGCGCGAGCTCGTCGGCGACCTCCGTCGTCGTGATGCGGACCCCGGCCGCGACACCCTCGACGACACCCATCAGGGCGGGGCCGTGGGACTCCCCTGCAGTCAGCCAGCGCAACATGCGACCAGTCTCCCAGACAGCACGGCGCGCCCCCAGCCGAGTGGCTGAGGGCGCGCCGTGAGGTGCGTCGCTACTGGACGACGACCGTCTGGTTCTCGTGGATCTCGAACGGCGAGCCGTCGCCGAGCTTGAGGTTGGCGAACCAGCTGCCGGTGGCGTCCTGCTGCAGGGAGATGAGCTGGAGCTTGCCGTCCATGACGTCTCCGGCCGAGCCGGTGACCGTCTTGCCGTCGTAGACGAACGTGCCGACGGTGGTGCCGGACTTCGTGGTCACGCCCTCCAGGCTGAGGGTGCTCTGGGTCCGGGTCGGGGTGCTGGGGGGAGCCGGAGCGGTCGTGCCGCCGCTGGTCGGCTGCGGCGCCGGGGCCGTGGTGCTGCCCTCGGTCGGGGTGACGATGACGATCGGCGTGGTGCCGACGGGGGTTGTGGTGACTGGCGTCGTGGTCACCGGCGTCGTCGTGACGGGAGTGACCGTCGTAGGCGCTGCGGCCGCCGCGGCCGGCTGGACGTACAGCGCCTTGAACGGGTTGCGGCCGACGTCGATCTTGGTGGCGACGGGCACCTTGACGGCCTGCGGCGAGGCCGACGGCGCCACCGCCGGGCGGGCCCGCGGGGTGAAGGCCACGTCGTCGACCAGCTCGTCGTCGCCGCCGAGCAGGAAGTACGCCCCGCCGAGCAGCACGACGGCGGCCAAGCCGCCGAGCGCGATCAGGTTGCGTCGCGAGTCGGCCGCGGGCTCGTCGACGACCTCGAAGGCCGCGGGCTCCTCGACCGCGCCGAAGGGGAAGGGTGACTCGGTCATCGTCGACTCCTACTTCGCCGGGGCGGCGACGGGGGCGACCACGGGGGTCGCCGGCGGGCGGCCGGCGGCCATGAAGACCGAGCCGGTGATCGTGCTGGTGAGGGTGCGGCCGTCCTCGGTCGAGGCCGTGGCGCCCTGGCCGGCCGTGGGGCTGGCCCCCGGGGCGAGCGTCAGGTTGGTGACCCTCAGGGCGCGCGGCAGGTTCTCGAGCTCGGCGATGAACTGCTCGATCTCGAAGTAGTCGCCGA
>JAOPVV010000226.1 GCA_025966005.1 Frankiales bacterium | reverse complement strand
GCTGGTCGGCGGCGGCGACCCGACGCTGGCGAGCCCCGGGGCGCCGCGCGGCTACCCCGGGCTGGCCCGCCTCACCGACCTCGCCGCCCGCGTCCGCGCCACGCTCGGGACGACGGCCGTCACGCGGGTGCTGGTCGACGAGTCGCTGTACTCCGGGGAGCGTCTCGGCCCGGGCTGGAAGCCGACGTACGTCACCGGCGGTGACGTCGCGCCGGTGGGTCCGCTCATGCTCGACGGCGGCCGGGTCCGTGCCGACCGCTCGCGGCGCCACCTCGACCCGGCGGTCGCCGCCGGTGAGGCGCTTGCGGACCTGCTCGCTCCCGGGGCGGCGGTGGCCCGCGGCGCCGCACCCGAGGGCGCGGCCGTGCTGGGCGAGGTGTCCAGCCCGCCGGTCGCGCTGCTGGTCGAGCGGATGCTCGTGCGCAGCGACAACGACCTCGCCGAGGCCCTCGCCCGCCAGGTCGCGCTCGCCGCCGGAGAGCCCGCCTCGTTCGCCGGAGGGGCGGCGGCCGTCGCCGCGGTCCTGGCGCCCACGCTGGAGGCCGCGGGCGTCTCGGCGGACGCCGTCGCGCTGGTCGACGGCAGCGGTCTGTCGCGGCTCGACCGGCTGCAGCCGGCCGCCCTGACCCGGCTGCTCGCCCGGGCCGGCACCGAGGACCGGCTGGCACCGGTGCTCACCGGCCTGCCGGTCGCCGGCTTCGACGGCACGCTGGCCCGGCGCTACCGCAGCGGAGGCGGCCTGCCGGCTGCCGGAGCCGTCCGCGCCAAGACCGGGACCCTGAACGGCGTCAGCGCGCTCGCCGGGCTCGTCCGGACGGCCGACGGACGGCTGCTCGCCTTCGACCTCACCGCCGACGGCGTCCCGCTCGGCGCCACCCGCGGCGCAGAGGCGGCCCTCGACCGGCTGGCCGCGGCGCTCGCCTCCTGCGGCTGCCGCTAGCAGCGTCGGCAGGAGCGGGCGTAGCGTGGCCGAGATGGCTGACTCCAGCGCCCCGCACCCCAGCCCCGTCGACTACGACCTCGCCGTCGCGACCGCCCGCAGGTTCGCGCCGGCGCCTCCCGCGGTCTCCTGGCAGGACGCCAGCGACATCGTCACCGAGCTGCGCGGCCTCGCGGTGGAGGCCGAGCAGCACGTCCGGTCGGTCACCGGCCTGGTGCCGCCCGGCGGCATCCTCCCGGCGACCGTGGTCGACCGTCCCGGCTGGGCCGCGGCCAACGTCGACGGCTTCCGCGTCGCGCTCGAGCCGATCACCGCCAAGCTCGCCGAGAAGCCGCAGAACCCGCTCGCCGCCGCCGTCACGGCCAAGCTCGCCGGCGTCCAGATGGGCTCGGTGCTGGGCTGGCTGTCGAACAAGGTGCTCGGGCAGTACGAGGCGTTCACCGCCGAGGGCACCCCCGGCCGGCTGATCCTCGTGGCCCCGAACATCGTCGAGACCGAGCGGCGCCTGGGCGTCGACCCCCACGACTTCCGGCTGTGGGTGGCGCTGCACGAGGTCACGCACCGGACCCAGTTCACGGCCGTCCCGTGGATGCACGACCACGTCCGCAGCGAGATCGGCGAGCTGCTCACCGCCAGCAAGCTCGACGACCCGGTGCAGCTGCTGCAGCGCCTCAAGGACGTCGCCACCGGGCTGCCCCGCGGCGGCTCGTTCGTCGAGCTGCTGCAGACCCCCGAGCAGCGCGTGGTGCTCGAGCGGGTCACGGCGTTCATGAGCCTGCTCGAGGGCCACGCCGAGCACGTCATGGACGGCGTCGGCCCGTCCGTCGTCCCGTCGGTCGCGAAGATCCGCGCCAAGTTCGACGAGCGCCGCAAGGAGCACGGCGGGCTGCTCGACCGCGTCCTGCGCAGGGCCCTGGGACTCGACCTCAAGGCGCTGCAGTACGCCGAGGGCAAGGTCTTCGTCGACGCCTGCGTCGGCGCGGTCGGCATGGAGGCGTTCAACAAGGTCTGGGAGTCGCCCGAGACGCTGCCGACCCGGCAGGAGATCCGCGAGCCGCTCAGCTGGGTCGAGCGGCTGCACGGCGCCGGCGGCAGCGCGCCGTCCGCCATCACCGCCTGAGCTCCCCTCGACCATGCCGCCGTGGCCCGGCTCCGACCCGCAGGTGGCGCGCCAGACCTGCACGACCGGCGCGGTGAGGGGGTCGTGACGGGGCCGCCGGCTGCGACGGCTGCGGTGCGGGTCGCGGTGCGGCGAGCGCTGGCGGACGAGGCGGTCGCCGCGGCCGTGAGCGGTGGCGCCGACTCGCTGGCCCTCGCAGCGGCGCTCGCCTTCGAGCGGCCCGGGTCGTACGCCCTGATCGTCGACCACGGCCTGCAGCCGGGATCGGCGCAGGTGGCGGGACGGGCGGCCGAGCAGTGCCGCTCCCTCGGCCTGCTCGCCGAGGTTCTGACCGCCCCGTCGTGTGCGTCGTGTGCGCCGTCCCACGATCGCCGGCAGCAAGGTGCTGTGGACCCTCCAGAGCCGGCCGGGCCGGCCGGTGCGGGGCCGGAGGGCCGCGCGCGCGCGCTGCGCTACGCCGCGCTCGACGCCGCCGCCGACCGCCTGGGCCTCGAGGCCGTGCTGCTCGGCCACACGCGCGACGACCAGGCCGAGACGGTGCTGC
>JAOPVV010000348.1 GCA_025966005.1 Frankiales bacterium | reverse complement strand
AGGGTGCTTCGGTGGGAGTCCGCGTCGTCGGGACGCCCGCAGAGCAGGCCCGCACCCACTGGCTGGGCACCCGGCGGCTGCTGCAGCTGACCCTGCCCTCGCCGGTCAAGGCGATCTCGGGCCGGCTCACCAACAGCGCCAAGCTCGCCCTGACCCGCAACCCCCACGGCAGCGTGCCGGCGACCCTCGAGGACTGCACCACCGCGGCCCTCGACGCGCTGGTGACGGCTGCGGGCGGACCGGCCTGGGACGAGGCGGCCTTCACGGCGCTGCGCGAGGCCGTCCGTCCCGACCTGGTCCCCGCCGTCGAGCAGGTGCTGCTCGGCACCGAGAAGGTGCTGACCGCCTGGTACGCCGTGAAGGCCCGGCTCGACGCCGAGACGCGGCCGGCGCTCGCGACCTCCGTCGCCGACATGCGGGCGCAGCTCGACCGGCTCGTGCACCCTGGTTTCGTCACCGCGACCGGGAGGGACCGGCTGCCCGACCTGCTGCGCTATCTGCAGGCCCTGTCGACGCGGCTCGACAAGCTGCCCGGTGACCCCGCACGCGACCGGCTGTCGACCGCACAGGTCGCCCAGGTGCAGGCCGAGCTCGACGACCTCGCCCGCCGGGTGCCGCCGTCACCCGAGCTCGCCCAGCTGCGCTGGATGGTCGAGGAGCTGCGGATCGGGCTGTTCGCCCAGCCGATGAGGACCCGCTACCCGGTGTCCGACAAGCGCCTCTACAAGGCCATGGACGCGCTGCTGCCGTAGGGCACGTCCCACCCGAACAGGACATCGACGCCTACTCTGGCGGGCACCGGCGCGCAACCTGGCGGGCCTGCAGGGCGTCTGCACCAGCGACAGCCCGTCCCCGAACGCTGGAGAGCCCCCGTGCGCCGCCGTCCCACCCTCGCCCTGCTCGGCCTCACCGTGGCGTCCGTCGCCCTGACCGCCTGCACCGGCGGCAGCGACCCCGCCGAGGTCGCGACGGCGCCGGTGGTCGCGCCGGCCTCCGAGCTGCCGGTCGCGCCGTCCGAGGTCGCGAGCGAGGCGCCGTCGCCGTCGGTCTCCGCGTCGCCGTCCGAGGTGCCCACCCCCTCGGCCTCCGCGTCCCCGGCCGCGCCGCGCCCCGCCTACGACGTCGCGGCCGCCCAGCGGGTGCTGACCGACGGCGGCTACTACGCCGGCGCGCTGGACGGCCGGGCCGGTCCCGCGCTGCGCAGCGCGGTCATGGCGTTCCAGAAGGTCAACGGGCTGGGCGCCGACGGCACCGTCGGCCCGGCCACCCTCAAGGCGCTGGCGGCTCCGAAGGCCCCTGTCCTGAAGGGCAGCTCACCGGCGAACCGGGTCGAGGTCGACCTCACCAAGCAGGTGCTCTACGTGGTCAGGGGCGCAGAGGTGGCGCGCGTCATGCCCGTCAGCTCCGGCAACGGCGCGCGGTACGCGCAGAAGGACGGCAGCACGGCACGGGCCCTCACCCCCGTCGGCTGGTACACGATCCAGCGACGCATCGTCGGCGAGCGCAACGCCGACCTCGGCACCCTCTACGACCCGCAGTACTTCTACCGCGGCTGGGCCATCCACGGCTCCAACAGCGTGCCCGCCGGCCCGGCCAGCCACGGCTGCGTGCGCGTGACGCGCCCGGACGCGAAGTACCTGCTCGACCTGCTCTCCAACGGCATGACGGTCTACCTGTACGGCGGTACCCACGTGTTCGAGGCGGGCAGCAGCGCCCCGGGCACCAGCAACCCGACCGGCGACACGCCGAGCGACACCGCGCCCGCACGGTCTGCCTCGCCGTCGAAGGCCCCGTCGCCGGCGCCGACCAGGGCGCCGTCGCCGTCCACCGCACCGTCGGGGAAGCCGGTCCCGACGCCGTCCCCCACGGCGCCCGCTCCCAGCTCGAGCGCCGCCCCCGCCTCGCCGTCCGCCTCGCCCTCCAGGCGCTAGCGACCCTCGTAGGGCCGCTCGAAGGTCGCCAGCACGCCCTCGGTGCCGCCCGGTCC
Source organism: Frankiales bacterium (assembly GCA_025966005.1). Lineage (GTDB taxonomy): Bacteria > Actinomycetota > Actinomycetes > Mycobacteriales > SCTD01 > SCTD01. Next base: position 14,350 of record JAOPVV010000348.1, on the reverse strand, counting down.
GATGCGGCCCTTGACCTCGACGGCGGTGAGCGACGTGAGCTGCCAACCGTCCTTGGCCTTGTCGTTGAGGACCTTCTGGACCTTGTCGGCCGACATCTTCCCGCCCATCAGGCCCTCGCGGACCTGCTCCACCAGGTACTCGTAGCGCTGCACCATGTCTGCTCCTCGATCGGGGACTGACAGGATGCACCCCATGCTCAGAACGGTCACGGCCACCCGCTACGTGCTGCCGCTGCGCGAGGGCGGCTCCCTTCCGGGGCTGATGGAGGCCGACGACCTCGGCACCTGGGTGGTCAAGTTCTCCGGCGCCGGCCAGGGCCGCAAGGTGCTCGTGGCCGAGGTCGTGGTCGGTGAGCTCGCGCGTCGGCTCGGCCTGCCCGTGCCGGAGCTGGTGCTGGTCGAGGTCGACCCCGTGCTGGGCCGCGCCGAGCCCGACGAGGAGGTCCAGGACCTGCTGCGGGCGAGTCCGGGGCTCAACCTCGGCACCGACTTCCTGCCGGGCTCGCTCGGCTTCGACCCGGTCGGCCACGCGGTCGACGCCGACCTCGCCAGCCGCGTGCTGTGGCTCGACGCGCTCGTCGGGAACGTCGACCGCAGTTGGCGCAACCCCAACCTGCTGCTGTGGCACCGGGCGCTGTGGCTCATCGACCACGGCGCCTCGCTCGTGTTCCACCACGACTGGGTGCGGTCGGCCTCCGCGGCGGAGAAGCCCTACGGCGCCGATGACCACGTGCTCGCGGCTCAGGCCACCGAACGGGTCGCTGCGGCCGAGGCGCTGGTCCCGCTGGTCACCCGAGAGCTGCTCGAGCAGGTCGTGTCGCTGGTGCCGGACGTCTGGCTCGACGACGAGCCGGGCTTCGAGGGCGCCGACGCCGTGCGGGCGGCGTACGTCGACCACCTGCTGCGCCGCGTCGCCGCACGCGGGACGTGGCAGCCGTGAGCCGCCCGTTCGTCTTCGAGTACGCAGTCGTGCGCGCCGTCCCCCGCGTCGAGCGGGGCGAGTGCGTGAACATCGGCGTGGTCCTCTACTGCCACGTCCGCGACTTCCTCGCCGTGTCGGTGCACGTCGACGCCGCCCGGCTCAGGGCGCTCGACCCGGGCGTCGACGTCGACGGGGTCACCGCCGCGGCGGTCGCGCTGCAGCGCACGTGCGAGGGCGAGGGGCCGGCGGGGGAGACCTCGCTCGGCCAGCGCTTCCGCTGGCTCACCGCGCCACGCAGCACCGTCGTGCAGGCCGGGCCGGCGCACAGCGGTCTCACCGACGACCCGAAGGCCGAGCTCGAGCGGCTGCTGACCGCCCTGGTCCGCTAGCCACTGCTCTGCTTCGCGGCTCCGTCAGATCCAGCGGCGACGGGCGAAGGCGACCAGGCCACCGAGCGAGCCGGAGAGCAGGACCGCCGCCGGGACGAGGTCGGCGTACTCCGGGACGTCGGACGAGGGCAGGCCGGAGGCGGGGGCCGTCAGGACGGTGACCGGCTCCGGCAGTGCGGGCAGGGCGGACGAGATGCCGGTGTCGGGGGCGACCGCGACCGCGACCTGGGGTGGCGGCAGGGCCAGGGCGGCAGCCTCCGGCAGGGGGGCCACCAGCGGCGCCAGGGCCGCCGTGCCGACGGCGATCAGGGGGAGCGGGGGGGTCCCTGCGTCGCTCGCGGTGCCGGACAGGGGCACGCCGCCGCTCGTGCCGCTGCCGACGGGTGCCGCAGGAGGCAGCGCGAGCGGCTCGGGCCGGGGCGCCGTGACCGGACCGGCAGGTGGCGAGACGGTGCCCACGGTCACGGTGGCGGTCGCGGGTGCGGGGTGCGTGGCGGTGGCGGTGGGGGTGGCGGTGGCGGGCGTGGGCTCGGGGCTCGACGTCGCCGGGCTCGCCGACGCGTCCGGGCTCGCCGACGTCCCGGGACCGGCGGACGTCCCGGGGCTGGCGGACGTCCCGGGGCTGGCGGACGACGCAGCGCTCGCTGACGGCTCCGGCTCAGTGGCCACGCCGTCCGCGCACAGCGGCAGGTCCAGGTCGACGGGGGCCTGCTCGGTGCCGTCCAGGACGAGCACGACCCGGACCTGCTCCGCCACCTCGGCCGGGTCGAGCGCCACCTCGACGGTGCCGCGCCCGGTCAGGACGCCGTCGTCCGCGACCGTGACGGGCGTGAGTGCGGGGAGCGCAGTGACGGCGACGCGGGCGGTGCGGACCGCGACGGGCACCCCGACGGCGACCCCGCACTGCTGCGCCGACGCCGTCGAGCCGGCCAGGGCTGCCGTGCCCAGCAGCAGGGCGGGAGCGGTGGCCAGCGAGGCGAGGAGCAGGACGGTGCGGGGGCGGGCGGGAGGTCGCGGGGAACCGGACATGAAGGCAGACTACGGACAGTCCCCGCCGCTTGAGAAGGGCCTCCTGCCGCCGGGTGCGTACCCCGGTGAAGGGGTGTCAGCGGCTACGCGCTGGGCAGGTGACGCAGTTCGGGGCCGGTGTAGACCTGCCGCGGACGGCCGATCTTGGTGGCGGGGTCCTCGATCATCTCCCGCCACTGGGCGATCCAGCCGGGCAGCCGGCCAAGCGCAAACAGCACCGTGAACATCGGCGTCGGGAAGCCCAGCGCCTTGTAGATGACGCCCGTGTAGAAGTCGACGTTCGGGTAGAGCTTGCGCGACACGAAGAAGTCGTCGGCCAGCGCCGCCTCCTCGAGCTGCATCGCGAGGTCGAGCAGCGGGTCGGGCTTGTCGAGGGACTCGAGCACGTCCCGGGCGACCTTCTTCACGATGGCCGCGCGCGGGTCGTAGTTCTTGTAGACGCGGTGCCCGAAGCCCATGAGCTTGACGCCGGGCTCCTTGTCCTTGACGCGCTGGACGAAGCGCGCGACGTCGCCGCCGTCCGCCTGGATGCCCGAGAGCATCTCCAGCACCGCTTGGTTCGCGCCGCCGTGCAGCGGCCCGAACAGCGCGGCGACACCGGCGGACACGGACACGAACAGGTTGGCGTTGCTCGAGCCCACCATGCGCACCGTCGACGTCGAGCAGTTCTGCTCGTGGTCGGCGTGCAGCAGGAACAGCAGGTTCAGCGCCTTGGAGGCCACCGGGTTGACGACGTAGTCCTCGGCCGGCACGCCGAAGGTCATGCGCAGGAAGTTGTCGACGTAGCCGAGGGTGTTGTCGGGGTACAGGAAGGGCTGGCCGACCGACTTCTTGTGGGCGTACGCGGCGATCGTGGGCATCTTGGCGATCAGCCGGATCGTCGACTGCTCGACGTGCTCGGGGTCGAACGGGTCCAGGCTGTCCTGGTAGAAGGTCGACAGCGCGCTGACAGCCGACGACAGCACCGCCATCGGGTGCGCGTCGGTCGGGAAGCCCTGGAAGAACTCCCGGAAGTCCTCGTGCAGCATCGTGTGCTTGCGGATCTTGGACTTGAACTCGGCCAGCTCGGCGTCGTCCGGCATCTCGCCGTAGATCAGCAGCCAGGCCACCTCGAGGAAGCTCGCCTTCTCGGCCAGCTCCTCGATCGGGTAGCCGCGGTAGCGCAGGATGCCGGCGTCCCCGTCGATGTAGGTGATCGTCGACTCGCACGAGGCGGTGTTCACGAAGCCCGGGTCGAGGGTGACCATGCCGGTGCTCCCCATGAGCTTCGGGATCTCGATGCCGGCAGGGCCCTCGGTGGCGGGCTTGACGGTCAGGGGGAGCGAACCGCCGGGGTAGTCCAGCGTGACGTCCGACATGCAGGTGCCTCCAGAGCGGTGGGGTGCGCCCATCCTTCCCCAGGCCACCGGGTGGCGGTGGGGGAGGGTGGTGGCATGTTGCCCCTGGTGCTGTCGCTCGCGCTCGACGAGGCGGCGCAGGAGCGCTTCGACGCGCTGAGGGCCGCCCACTTCCCCGCCCAGCGGAACCACCTGCAGGCCCACGTCACGCTGTTCCACGCCCTGCCCGGCGAGCACCTGGACCGCGTCCGGCGGGACGTCGGCGAGGTCGCCGACCGCGAGGCGTTCGACGTGCGGGTCGTGCGGGTGAGGTCGCTCGGACGCGGCGTGGCGTACGACCTGCGGTCACCCGAGCTGGAGGCGCTGCACCGCCAGCTGGCCGCCCGGTGGGAGCCGTGGCTGACCCCGCAGGACCGCCAGCGGCTCTCGGCGCACGTGACGGTGCAGAACAGGACCACCCCGCAGGCGGCTCGAGCGCTGCTGGCCGAGCTGTCGGCCGACTTCGTGCCGTACGCCGTGCGGGGACGCGGGCTGGCCCTGTGGCGCTACCTCGGCGGTCCATGGGAACCGCTCGGCACCAGCACCTTCCGCTAGTCCCGGACCGACCCGCCCGGTCTGGGACCGGTCGCGCCCGCCTCGAGCCGCTGCAGCCGGGTCCGGGCGGAGACCTGCTGCCAGGTCGAGGTCCGTTCGGAGCGTCCGCGGCCGACGAAGCTCACGGCCCAGTGGAGCAGCGCCGTGAAGCGGTTCTTGAACGCCGTGAGGTAGATCAGGTGGACGGCCAGCCAGGCCACCCAGGCGATGAACCCGCGCAGGTGCAGCCGGCCGATGCTCGCCACGGCCCGGAACCGCGAGATCGTCGCCATCGAGCCCTTGTCGCGGTACCGGAAGGGCGTGCTCGTCTGCTCGCCCTTCGCCCGCGCCGCGATCTGCCTGGCGACGTGCCTGGCGCCCTGGATGGCGACCGGCGAGACGCCCGGCAGGCCGTCCAGCGCCATCATGTCGCCGATCACCGAGATCTCCGGGTGCTCCGGCAGGGTCAGGTCGGGCAGCACCGCGACGCGTCCGCTGCGGTCGAGCTCGGCGCCGGTCTGCTCGGCGACCATCCGGCCCAGCGGCGAGGCCGCCACGCCCGCCGCCCAGATCTTGGTCCGCGCCTCGATGCGGCGGCGGCTGCCGTCGACGTCCTCGACCTCGATGCCCTCGGCGTCGACGTCGACGACCTTCGCGCCGAGCTGCACCTCGACGCCCATGTCCTCGAGCTCGTGCTGGGCGTGCGTCGACAGCGCGTCGCCGAAGGTGCCGAGCACGGCACCGGCCGCGTCGAGCAGCACGACCCGGGTCGTCGACGGGTCGAAGGTCCGGAAGTTGCCCTTGAGGGTGCGTCGCGACAGCTCGGCGATCTGGCCCGCCATCTCGACCCCGGTCGGGCCCGCGCCGACCACGACGAACGTCAGCCACGCGTCCAGCGCCAGGGGGTCGGTCTCGATCTCCGCCATCTCGTAGGCGCCGAAGATGCGGCCGCGCAGCTCGAGGGCGTCGTCGATCGTCTTCATGCCGGGTGCGAACTCGGCGAACCGGTCGTTGCCGAAGTAGGACTGGCCCGAGCCGGCGGCCACGACCAGGCTGTCGTACGGGGTGACGGTCGTGCGGTCGAGGATCGTCGAGGTGACCGTGCGGGCCGCGACGTCGATGTCGTGCACGTCCCCGAGCACCACGCGGACGTTCTTCTGGCGGCGCAGGACGTCGCGGATCGGCGGTGCGATCTCGCCCTCGGACAGGATGCCGGTGGCCACCTGGTAGAGCAGCGGCTGGAACAGGTGGTGGGTCGTGCGGTCGATCAGCGTGACCTCGACGTCGGCCCGGCGCAGCGCCTTGGTGGCGAACAGCCCGCCGAACCCGGACCCGATGACGACGACCCGGTGCTTGGGCTGGTCGGTGCGGCTCATGCGTGCCTCCTCGGTCTGCGTGCCCATTCCACACCCGAGTGCCCGCTTGCCGGTCGGGCACCGCCTGCGATGCTGACCACATGACGATCCGCGACGTCCAGCCGCCCGAGCTGCTCTCGCCGTGGCGGACCCCCGAACGGGCTGCCCTGCAGAAGGCGGCGCGCGACTTCGCCCGTGACGTGGTGCTGCCGGTCGCCGACGAGCTCGACCCGCAGAAGGCCGAGATGCCCCGCGAGCTCATCGAGCAGCTCGCCGAGCAGGGCTGGTTCGGGATCACGGTCTCGGCCGACCACGGCGGCCTCGGTCTCGGGGTGTTCGAGTACTGCCTGGTGTCGGAGGAGCTCGCCCGGTCGTGGCTGTCGGTCGGCTCGATCCTGGCCCGCGGGCAGGGCCTGGGCACCCAGGTGCTCGACGACGACCGCCGGGCCGGGCTCCTGCGCCGGTCGGCCGCCGGCGACTGGATCGGCTCGATCGCGCTGTCCGAGCCGACCGCCGGCAGCGACCTGGCGGGGGTCGAGACTCAGGCCGTCCGCGACGGCGACGACTGGGTGCTGACCGGCCACAAGCGGTGGGCCGGCAACGCGCTGGCGGCCGACTTCGTCGAGGTGCTGGCCCGGGTCCGCGAGCCGGAGGAGGGCGAGTCGCGCTCGGCCGGCCTCGAGCCGTTCCTCGTCGTCAAGGAGCGCGGGACGTTCCCGGACGGCATGTCCGGCACCCCGATCGACAAGATCGGCTATCACGGCTTCCTCACCTGGGACCTGCAGCTCGACGGGCTCCGCGTCCCAGACTCCGACCGCCTGACCGGGCTCTACGGCGACGAGGGTGCGGACGCCGACGCCGGGGGGTTCGCCTCCGTGCAGCGCGGTCTCAACATCGCCCGGGTGCACACCGCGGCCCGCGCGGTCGGCGTCGCCCGGGCGGCGGTCGAGGACTGCACGCTCTACCTGCAGGAGCGCGAGCAGTTCGGCCACCCCATCAGCGACTTCCAGGCGCTGCGCTTCGCGCTCGCCGACATGGCCGCCGAGGTGGCGCAGGCCCGGGCCTTCTGGCAGCAGGTGGCGCACCTGCTCGACGAGGGAGAGCCGGCCGAGCAGGAGTCGGCGGCGGTGAAGCTGCTCGCCACCGAGATGGCCGTGAAGGTCACCAACCAGGCTATGCAGCTGCACGGCGGCAACGGCTACACGACCGAGCGCCGGGTCGAGCGGTACTGGCGCGACGCCCGGCTCACCACCATCTTCGAGGGCACGAGCGAGATCCAGCGCCGCATCATCAGCGACCGGATGCTGCCCCGCGGCCGCTCATGAGCGCCCCCCTGCTGGCCGAGGTGCGCCGAGCACGCACGGTCGACGTCGCGGGCATCCGTGCCCTCGTCGACACGTTCACCGCCGACCGCCGGCTGCTCATGAAGGCCACCGTCACGCTGTACGAGGACGTCCAGGAGTTCTTCGTCGCCGTCGAGGTGACCGGCGGGGTCGAGCGGGTCGTCGGGTGCGGAGCGCTGCACGTGCTGTGGGAGGACCTCGCGGAGGTCCGCACGCTCGCCGTCAGCCCCGACGCCCAGGGCAAGGGGGTGGGGGCGGCGCTGCTGACCCGGCTGGTGGAGAACGCCCGCGAGCTCGGGGTGCGGCGGCTGTTCTGCCTGACCTTCGAGACCGAGTTCTTCGGCCGGCACGGCTTCGTCACGGCCGAGGAGGCGCTCGTCGACCCGGACGTCCAGGCCGAGCTGCTGCAGTCCTCCGACGAGGGCGTGGCGGAGTTCCTCGACCTCGAGCGGGTCAAGCCCAACACCCTCGGCAACACGCGGATGCTCGCCCTGCTGTAGCCGGAACAAAGGGCGCTTGGCGTACGCTGCCGACTGTGTAGTTGCAAGAGCAACGACCTGAGGAGCCGAACATGCCTGCTGTCACCGCCGACACCCTGACCCTGTCCCGCGTCCCGCGCGCCGGTCTCGGTGACGTCGAGCGTCCCGTCCTCGGCATCACCACCGCGCCGCAGGGCTTCGAGGGGGAGGGCTTCCCGGTGCGCCGGGCCTTCGCCGGCATCGCGCCGCGCTTGCTCGACCCGTTCATCATGATGGACCAGATGGGCGAGGTGGAGTACGCGCCCGGCGAGCCCAAGGGCACCTCCTGGCACCCGCACCGCGGCTTCGAGACCGTCACCTACATCATGGACGGTGCGTTCCAGCACCAGGACTCGCACGGCGGCGGCGGCTTCATCCAGGACGGCGCCACCCAGTGGATGACCGCGGGCGGCGGCATCCTGCACATCGAGACGCCTCCGGTCGAGCTGGTCCGCAGCGGCGGCACCTTCCACGGCGTCCAGCTCTGGGTAAACCTGCCCGGCAAGCAGAAGATGGTCGACCCGGCCTACCAGAACCTGGAGGGCAGGGACGTCACGCTGCTCACCTCGGACGACGGCAGCGCGCTGCTGCGCGTCATCGCCGGGACCGTCGCGGGCCACCAGGGTCCGGGCTCGACGCGCACCCCGATCACCCTGGTGCACGCCTCGGTCAACCCGGGTGCCCAGCTCTCGATGCCGTGGGAGCCGACGTTCAACTCGCTCGTCTACGTGCTGTCGGGCCGCGGACGGATCGGCGTCGACGGCCAGCCCATCGCCAGCGGCCAGACCGCTGTGCTCGGCGCGGGCGACCACCTGACGATCCGGGCCGACGACACCCAGGAGGGTCGCCACCCGAACCTCGAGGTGCTGCTGCTCGGCGGCGAGCCGATCCGCGAGCCGGTCGCCCAGTACGGCCCGTTCGTCATGAACACCCGCGCCCAACTCCAGCAGGCGGTGGACGACTTCAACGCCGGCCGCTTCGGCCAGATCCCCGCCGGTGCGCTGATGCCGCACACCGGTCGCTAATGGCTGTGCAGCACGGTCGCTTCTGAGATCTTGTTGTCCGAGCCGCCGGTGGGCTGAGCACTCGCTGTCGCAGACCTGATGTTCAAGGTCTAGGGCTAGAGCGTGCCGCCCACCGGCTGCCGGGAAGGCGAGACGACTGGTGGGATGGCGTGCCGACGAGCAGCTGGTCCGAGCACTGATCCATTAGCGCGACGCGGTCCTTCCCGCGGCTCGACGGTGAACAGGTCGAGAACGAGGGAGCGCTGCTGGTGCTGTACGTCGGCGACGACTGGGCCGAGGCCCTCACGACATCGAGATCCAGGACGAGCAAGGCCGCCGGCTGGCCCGGCGCCGGCTGCCCGAAGGGATGGCCGGCATCGCGCTGCTGCACGAGCTGATCGGGCAGCACGTCGGCCAGGACGACGGCGAACTTGACGACCCGAGCCAGGTGGTGGTCGGGATTGAGACCGACCGCGGCCCGTGGGTGCAGGCGCTGCTCGCCGCGGGCTACCAGGTCTTCGCGATCAACCCGCTGTCGGTCTCGCGCTACCGCGAGCGGCACACGACTTCGGGCGCGAAGAGCGACCCGGGTGACGCGAAGGTGCTGGCCGACCTGGTCCGCACCGACCGGCACCACCACCGGCCGATCGCCGGCGACACCGAGCTCGCCGAGTCGATCAAGGTCCTGGCCCGGGCGCATCAGGGCCTGTGCTGGATGCGAGGGCGGCAGGTCAACCTGCTGCGAAGCACGCTGCGGGAGTTCTATCCCGGCGCTCTGCAGGCGTTCGACGACCTTGGCCACCACGACGCGCTCGCTGTCCTGCAGCTCGCGCCGACACCAGCCAAAGGCCGGTCACTGTCCCGGAGCAAGATCGCCTCGGTTCTGCGTCGGGCTGGGCGGCAGCGCAACGTCGAGACCAAAGCCGAGCAGATCCTGACGGCGCTGCGCGCGCCGCAGCTCGAGCAACCGCCGCTGATCGCCGAGGCGTTCGGCGCGACCGTCACTGCCTACGTCGCGCTGCTTACCGCGAGCGTTGCCCAGATAGCCGGCCTCGAAGGGCAGCTGCAGGCGTCTTTTGGCCAGCACCCGGCCGCTGAGATCGTTCTGAGCCAGCCCGGGCTCGGACCGGTCCTCGGGGCTCGGGTGCTCGCCGAGTTCGGAGACGACCCCCACCGCTACGCCAGCCCCAAAGCGCGCAAGAACTACGCCGGCACCGCCCCCATCACCCGTGCCAGCGGCCTGCGCAAGGTCGTCCTGGCACGCGTCGCAACGAACAAGCGCCTGCGCGACGCGCTGCACCTGCAAGCGTTCGCAACTTTGAGCACCAGCCCGGGCGCCCGGGCTTACTACGACGCCCGCCGCGCCGACGGCCACACCCACCACCAAGCGCTCCGCGCCGTCAGCAACCGCCTCGTCGGCATACTCCACGGCTGCTTACGACACGGCACGCCCTACGACGAAACGACCGCCTGGCCCCGCCACAACACGCAGGACCAAACAGCCGCTTGACGAGTTAGAACCGTGGGATGTCTAGCCCGACGCACGACGAGGGGGCGCCTCCCGCCGGAGGCGCCCCCTCGTCATGTCGTGAGCAGGCCAGTCGGTGCCAGGCGAACGGCTCTCCACGACGGGAACCTCGCGCGGAGCGCTTCTCATCGTCCGCGGTAGAGGACCGCTGCCACCGCGGTGGCGAGGTTGAGGCTGCTGACTCCCTGGCGCATCGGCAGCGCCAGCACCAGGTCGGCCCGGGCCCTGAGCGAGGCGCCGACGCCGCTGCGCTCGCTGCCGACGACCAGCACCGCACCCTCCGGCACCGCCGCGGCGGGGTCGCCGTCCGCGTCCAGGACCACGAACGGTCCTGACACCTCGGACGACTCGACGTGCAGCACCGGGAGCGCGAAGTGCAGGCCGGCGCTGCCGCGCAGGACGGTCGGGTGCCACGGGTCGAGGGTCCCCGTCGTCGCCACGCCGCTCGCCCCCGCCGCCGCGGCCACCCGCACGACCGCGCCGGCGTTGCCGGGGGAGCGGGGTGCGTCCAGCAGGACCAGGGGCGCCGTCCGCCGCTGCAGCACGTCCCGATCCTGCTCCGGGCGCCGCGCCGTGGCCTCGACGCCGGTGTGGTGGGCGACGTCCGCCGGCTCCGCTCGCGACAGCAGCGCCGCCAGGACGTCCGGCGCCAGCCGTGCGCAGAGCGTGCGGACGGCCTCGACGTCGCGCACGTGCACCTGCTCGACGCACTCCGGGGCGAAGCGCAGCGCGTGCTTGACCGCGTGGAACCCCTCCAGCCGGACGGTCGTCCCGGGGCTCATGCCGCAACAGTGCAGGAACACGCGTCCACGTGTCGAACTCCCTCGTCCATGCGCTCACCCCGCCTCGCCCTCGCCCTGTCCGTCGCGCTGCTCGGCGGGGCTCTGGCCGTCCCCTCGCTGGCCGCCGCCGCTCCGACCACGACCGACGGCTGCCTGCAGAGCGTGCCGGAGCCCGGATCGACCGAGCCGGTCCCGATCTGCTTCACGATCCACCGCCCGGCGGGTGCCTCCGCCAAGGCGCCGGTCCCGATGGTGCTGCACAGCCACGGCTGGGCCGGCAGCCGCACCAAGGACGCCAGCAGCTTCACGCCCTGGCTCGAGCAGGGCTTCGGCGTGCTGTCGTTCGACCAGCGCGGCTTCGGCGAGAGCGGCGGGCTGGCGCACGTCGAGAACCCGGACCTCGAGGGCCAGGACGTCACGCGGGTCGTGGACCTGGTGGCCGGGCTCGACTGGGTCGCCAAGCAGGGGCGTCGCGACCCGGTGCTCGGCGCGATCGGCGGGTCCTACGGCGGCGGCTACCAGTTCGCCGGCGCGTTCACCGAGCTGCGCGACACCGGACGCACCCGCTTCGACGCGCTGGCGCCCGAGATCACCTGGTGGGACCTGAAGGAGAGCCTCGCGCCGGACGACGTGCCGCGCAGCGCCTGGCTGTCGGTGCTGACCGCCGCCGGCGCCCGGGACGTGCCGCCGGAGGTCCTGGCGGGCTACGCGGCCGGCCTGGCCACCGGTACCTGGCCGGGCACCACTCCCGGCATCGAGCTCGACGCGTTCTTCGCGAAGAACGGGCCGAAGTGGCACGTCAGCCAGGGCCGGCGCCTCGACATCCCGGTGCTGTTCGGGCAGGGGCTCACCGACAACCTGTTCAACCTCAACCAGGGGCTGAAGAACTTCGAGCGGGCGCTGACGCCGAAGGCGCGCAGCCGCAGCGCCTTCGTCGGCTACAACGGCGGCCACGCGCTGCCGAACGCGCTGCCCGCCGGCTACGGCGTCGCCGGCGACCCGTGCAGCAAGGCGCTCGGCGGCGGCAGCTTCGCCGACCTGGCGCGGCGCTTCATGGCGCAGAACCTCAAGGGCGCCGCGTCCGCTCTGAAGGGGCTCGGCAAGCACCACCTGGCCACCGCCGACGGGGTCTGCCTGACGCTGGACTCGGTCACGGCCGACACCGCCGTCGCGCTGGGCACGGTGCCGACGAGCACAGCGGTCGGCGGCCCCGTGACCCACGAGCTCGCCGTCGGGCCGATCACGGTGGCCGGTCAGCCGACGGTCGACGCGCTCGTCACGGCCCTCGGCGTCGACGCACGGGCGTTCTTCGCCCTGTCGGTCGGGACCAGCCCGGCGGACGCGAAGGTGGTGCAGAACAACACGATGCCACTTTCGGAGCCGCTGCCCCTCGTCGGGGCGAAGCGGTCCTTCGAGCTTCCGGCCGTCGCGGTCCAGGTACCCGCCGGGCAGAAGCTGTTCCTCACCGTCTCGCCGGTGTCGGACATGTTCCTCGCCCACGGGAGCCGCACCCCGGGCGCGCTGCTGCTCGAGCAGACCGTCGTGAACCTGCCGGTGGTGCAGGGCCGTTAGCCGGCCGAGCCGTCCTCGGTCTGCTCGGCCAGGAAGCGCTCGAGCTCGTCGCCGAGCTCGTCGGCCGTCGGCAGCGAGCCGCCCATGGTCGCCAGCAGGCTGCGGCGGGAGCCCTTGAGGTAGCTGTCGTACTGCGCCTCGAGCGCGTGGACGACGGCAGCGACCTCTTCCGAGCCGCCGACCTGCTCGTCGACCTGCGCCTGCACGGACGCGGCCGCCTCGAGCAGTTCCCCGGCGGCCAGCGACAGTCCGGTCAGCCCGGACACGCTCTCGAGCAGCGCGACGGCCGCCGCGGGGTACTCGGTCTCGGCCAGGTAGTGCGGCACCGCGACGGCGAAGCCCGCGGAGTCGTGCCCGGCCTGGCCGAGGCGGAACTCCAGGAGGTGGCCGGCGCTGGAGGGCACCTGCACGTTGCCGACCCACTTCTCGTGGCCGGCGACCAGCTCCGGCCGGGAGGCGTGCGCGATCATCCCGAGCGGGCGGGTGTGCGGCACCGCCATCGGGATCGAGTTCAGCCCCACGGTCAGGCGCACGCCCAGGTCGACCACCAGCTGCTGCACGCCGGCGATGAAGTGCTCCCAGCGGATGTCGGGCTCAGGGCCGGCCAGGATCAGGAAGGCCTTGCCGTCGGCGTCGTGCAGCAGGTGCACGGCCAGCTGCGGGTCGGCGTAGTCGGCCCAGTGGTCCTCGTCGAACGTCATGGCCGGGCGGCGGGCCCGGTAGTCGAGCAGCGCGTCGACGTCGAAGGTCGCGATCACCCGCGAGCCGTGGGCCTCGAGCAGGTGCTCACGGGTCAGCCGCTTGGCCGAGCCGGCGTCGACGAAGCCGTCGAGGGCCTGGATCAGGACGGGGCCCTCGAGGTCGGGCAGACCGGGCTCGAGGTCGTAGAGCTCACGCGGGTCACGGTTCACGTCCTGCGCAACGCCCCCGTCACGGGGCCTTGTTCCGACCGGTGACCTGCGTCACTAGGCTGCCCGTGCATGAGCCTCAACGCTGCGACCATGCTCCGGGAGTCCGCCACCACGCACCCCGACAAGCCGCTGTGCCACCTGCACGACACGACCCTCACGTACGCGCAGGTCGACGAGATCAGCGGACGCATCGCGACCAGCCTGCTCGGGCTGGGCCTGCAGCGGGGCGACAAGGTCGCCGTGCAGCTGCCGAACCTCCCGCACTTCCTGTTCTCCTACTTCGGGATCATGAAGGCCGGTCTGGTCATGGTGCCGCTCAACCCCCTGCTCAAGGCCCCGGAGGTGGCCTACCACCTGGAGGACAGCGACGCCAAGGTGCTCATCACCTTTGAGATGTTCGCCGAGGAGGCCGCCCGCGGCGTGCAGCAGCTCGCCGGCGCCGAGGTCGCGACGTACGTCGTGAACCTGCCGGGCAACGACCAGCGGCCCGAGGGCACGAAGCACTACGACGAGCTGTACTTCGCCGACGACACCCGCGACATCGTCCCCACCGACGGCGACGAGACGGCGGTGCTGCTCTACACGAGCGGGACGACCGGCAAGCCCAAGGGTGCCGAGCTGACCCACCTAAACCTGTACATGAACTGCACCGTCGCCGGCGAGCTGTTCGACTTCCGCGACGACGACATCGGGGTCGCGGTGCTCCCGCTGTTCCACGTCTTCGGGCTCTCCAGCGTCCTCAACGTGACGGTGCGCTACGGCGGGACGCTGGTGCTCGTGCCGCGCTTCGAGCTCGAGCCCGTCGTCGACGCGATCGAAAAGCACCGCTGCACGATCTTCAGCGGGGTGCCGACGATGTACTTCGGCCTGCTGCACACGGACACCAGCGGCCGCGACCTGTCGTCACTGCGCGTCGGCGTGAGCGGCGGCGCGGCGATCCCCGGCGAGGTGATCCGCGCGTTCGAGGAGAAGTTCCCCGGCTGCGTCGTGCTCGAGGGGTACGGCCTGTCGGAGTCGACGAGCACCACGACGTTCAACGTCAACGCCGAGCAGCGCAAGGTGCTCTCGATCGGCAAGCCGATCTGGG
>JAOPVV010000295.1 GCA_025966005.1 Frankiales bacterium | reverse complement strand
CGGGCTGGCGCCGTGCGGGCCGGGCACCGCGCCGGCGAGCTGGCTGGCTCCGAAGGCACCGAGCACGGCCAGCGGGCCGAGGGTGTGGCCCGTCGCCTGGACGGTCCCGAGCAGCAGCAGGCAGATCGACAGCTGGTAGCCGGCCGACAGGGCCACCCCCAGCAGGACCTTGCGGGGGCGGGGGAGCGCTCGGGTCGGCACGAGGTCCGGACGACGGCGACCCACCACGACGGCGGCGACGAGGACCAGTGCGGCGACGCCGAGGGCGCCCAGCAGCATGCGGGCGGGCAGCGCGACGGCCGACACGCCGACGAAGGCGGCCAGGCCGATGGCGCCGACGAGGCGGTCCAGGCCGACCTCGGCGAACGCGTCCGGTCCGCGCATGCCGGTGCCGGTCAGGCGCCTGACGCGCCAGGCGTCGGCACCGACGTGACCGGGGGTGAGCAGGCCGCACAGCTCGGACTCGGCGTACGCCCGGACGTGCCACGCCCGGGAGCGCCCGCTCTCGGACAGCGCGTGCCAGCGCAGCGGGCACAGCACGTACTTGCCGACGATCCACGGCACGAGGCCGAGCCACACCGGCAGCCAGGTGAGCTGGGGCAGCGACGGGAGGGTCAGCAGCGGGACGGCCACGGCGAGGGCAGCCAGGACGACCGCGAGCGGACGGCGGTGGCGGTGCAGGAGGGCGCGGGGGCCGGCGAGCAGACCCCCGCGGGCGGGTGTCCGGGGGACGGCGTCCCCCTTGGGGGCGGTCTCGTCCGGGCCGGCGGCGAGCACGGCGGTACGGCGTCCGGTGGGTGTCGGCACGATCCTCCTCACGAGGCGTGGGGGCTCCTACCGGTGTCGGCGCGGCGGGCCGTGTCCTGCACCTCTACGCCGACGAGTGTGCCCGCGGTCCGCGCAGATCACCCGCCCGTCCACAGGTCCCATCCCGGCCCGCTGCCCGAACCGTCCGGCTTGCGAGGTCGGTCCCCGTACCAGACCGGGACGAGCCGCTTCCCGGCTGTGACGCGACGCACGAGCACCGGCGCACGCGGCGCTCTCGTCCCAAGGGGTGCCTTCTTCCTCCCAGGGGGTGAGGCCGGCGTCACACCGGCCGACCTACCTTCGCCGGAGCCGGTCCGTCGTCCCCCCTCACGGCGCGCCACTGGTCAACGACGACTCAAGGAGCAGCACCACATGGACTACTCGTTCGCAGTGAAGTGGCTGAAGGCGTTCCGCCACAGCCCCGAGCGGATCGTCGCCCTGTACGCCGACGACTTCGTCTTCGAGGACCCGATCCTCGACCAGTTCCAGATCACCGACAAGGGCGACCTGGCGCGCATCTTCTCCCTGTACGCCAACAAGGACACCGAGAACGGCTACGGCGTCCACAACTTCAGGATCCGCGGCTACGAGGGCGACCGCAAGAGCGGCCTCATCCGCTGGGAGTGGAGTCCGGAGCACGCCGGCAACTTCGTCGGGCTGGACGTGAAGGGCAAGCCGTTCATCACGCAGGGCCACACCTTCCACGTCTACGACGACGCGGGCCTGATCGTGCGCGAGTCGTCCTGGTGGGACTTCACCCCGATCCTCGTCCAGATCGGCCACCCCGGCGTGTCCAAGTCCCTCGTCCCGTCCTCCGCCGCAGCGGCCTGAAGGAGCATCAGATGACCATCAGCGAGACCGCCAGCACGTGGGCCAAGACCCTGCTCAACGACACCGACGCGCACGCCGACCTGTACGCCGCCGACGAGGACTTCAGCATCGAGGCCCGCATGGTCGACGACCACCTCACCGACACCGTCACCGACCGCGCCGACCTTGCCGCGCAGCTGGCGTTCTGGACGAACAAGGACGAGTCCAACGGCCTCGGCGTCCACACCCTGACCGTCACCGAGACCTTCGCGGGCAACGGCCACGAGATGATCCACTGGGACTACGAGGTCACCGGCCTCGACACCTTCCACGGCCTGCCCGTCAACGGCCAGACGCTGTCCAGCAAGGGCTCGACCTTCCTGCAGTTCGACCCGAACGGCAAGATCGTCCTCGAGTCGACGGTGCTGAACCAGATCCCGATCTACCAGCAGCTCGGCGTCGCCCTCATCACCCCGCACTACTGGGAAGAGGGCTTCGACCCCGCTTCGCTGGGTTGATCGCCCGGGTCGCCACGGCGACCCGCCGCACGGCCTGACAGCGGCCGGGAGCCTCGTGCCCCCGGCCGCTGCCGTCCGCCGCCGCCCTCGTCGGACGCGTGATCGCGATGGGCGTGGTGGTGCCGCACGGCGGTCCCGCGCGCGCAAGGCTGAGGCCATGTCCGGCGGGAACGACCCGACCTGTCCAGGAGGCCAGCGATGAGCACAGCAGCCGGCCGCGCCGCGGTGGTGGGGGCCTAGTGGAGCGCCGCATCATGAGCATCGAGAACGAGGTCCGCGTGTGTTGTCGCAGGTCAGCGGGGTGGCCTCGCAGACATGTGGCTGGGACGTGGCGACGATGCAAGGCGACGCCCTGAGCGTTCGCTGCGTGTCGTGGAGGTCCGCCGTGTCGCGATGGGGGACGCCTGGCAGGGCGAGCACAGTCGCGTTCAGCTTCGGAGTGCTGCCACGAGTTCCTCAGTGAGGGCCCGAAGTGCTGCTGCTGTCATGCCGGTGGCCGCCGCGTCGACGCCGGCTTCTGTCGTCCAGCGCAGGGTTCGTTCGGCCTCGGCGCCGAGCAGTCGCCCGGTCAGGTCGGCCACCAGGGTTGCGAGGTCCTGGGGCGCCTTCCGCAGCGCGTCGGCGACCGCAACGGGTCCCGGTTCGTCCAGGAGCAGGAATGCGTCGTAGATGTCGCTGCCGCGCTTGGCCTGGGTGCCGCCGGACCGCCTCGGGGCGAATTGCAGCTTGGTCGCGAACAGGGCGGCGGCCGTCGCGACGCGGGGTCATGACCTTCTCGTACTCGATCGGCATCAACCGGCCGAGCGTGTCCTGGCGTCGGCGCCGGTGGTAGGTCCGTTCGATCCAGGTGACGATCGCGGTTCGCAGGTCCTGCTGGGTCGCCCAGGTCCGCCGGTCCAGGACGTTGTTCTGCAGCAGCGCGACAACGACTCCATGGCGGCGTTGTCGCCGGCGGCACCGACCTTGCCCATGGAGCCGACGAGGCCGTGGCGGTGCAGGGCGAGGACGAACTTGCACCTGCAGAGCTGACTGGGTTCAACCGGTCGCTGTGCACGATGCAGCCGGCGATGTCTCGCGCCGGGTCTGATGGAGGCTTCAATCCACGCGAGGATGAGAGTCATGGCAGCACCGAGGAAGTACCCGGACGAGCTCCGGGAGCGGGCAATCCGGCTGGCGGTCGACGCAAGGCGTGATCCCGCGACGCGGTCGGGCGCATTGCGCCGGGTCGGTGAGCAGCTCGGGATCAACCCCGAGACGCTGCGCAACTGGGTGCAGCAGGCCGAGATCGACGAGGGTCACCGGCCGGGCGTCACGAGCGAGGAGGCACGTCGCATCGCCGAGCTCGAGCGCGAGAACCGTGAGCTGCGGCGGGCGAACGAAATCTTGCGCACCGCGTCGGCGTTTTCCGCCTCGGCGGAGCTCGACCGCCGACTGAAGTGATCGTCGCCTACATCGACGAGCACCGCCACAGGCTCGGGGTCGAGCCGATCTGCCGCGTCCTGACCGACGCCGGAACCCAGATCGCCCCGAGTACCTACTACGCCGCCAAGACGAGGGCGCCGTCAGCGCGGTCGGTTAGCGACACGGCGACGACGACGCTGATCAAGAAGGTGCACAGGGACAACTACAGCGTCTACGGCGCCCGCAAGGTGCACGCAGAGCTCCGCCGCCAAGGTCATCCCGTCGCGCGCTGCACCGTGCAGCGGCTGATGCGCCAGGCCGGGCTGCGAGGCATCAGCCGTGCCAAGGGCCCGCGGACGACCGTCCCGGGCAGCGGCCCGGACACCCGTCCGGACCTGGTCGACCGCGGCTTCCGTGCTCCGGCGCCCGACCGGCTCTGGGTCGCTGACATCACCTACTGCCGCACCTTCGCCGGCTGGGTCTACGCAGCGTTCGTCATCGACGTGTTCAGCCGCCGCGTCGTCGGGTGGCAGCTGTCGACCAGCCTGCGCACAGACCTGGCGCTCGACGCGCTCGAGATGGGCCTGTGGACCCGGCAGCGCGAGGACCGCGACCCGCAGGGCTTGATCCACCACTCGGACAAGGGCGTCAATATCTTGCGCTGCGCTACACCCAGCGTCTGGCTGAAGCCGGCGCCGTCGCGTCAGCCGGCTCGACCGGCGACAGCTACGACAACGCTCTTGCCGAGGCGTTCAACTCGCTGTTCAAGGCCGAGCTGATCCGCAACAAGGGACCGTGGAAGAACATCGACGACCTCGAGATCGCCGTCGCCGAGTACATCGACT
>JAOPVV010000294.1 GCA_025966005.1 Frankiales bacterium | reverse complement strand
GCTCAGCGTCGAGGTCACGCCCTTACACAGACGATCTGACACGCCCCCGGCGGCAGATCCGGTGCACGCCGTACGCCAGCCCCAGCACGGTCACGACGTCGCCGACGCTGAACACGTTGGCGAACGGGATGCTCGCCGGCAGCGCGAACACGTCGCCGAGGACCGCGAGACGCGGCTCGTCCAGCACGCCCGAGTTGGTGAACCGCGCCGGCTCCGGTTCCAGGCCGGCCCGGCGCAGGGCTGCCGCGGACGCCGGCAGAGTCCCGCCGTTGGCCGCGATGGCCAGCCCGTTCAGCGCTGCGCCGAGCGCGATGACGACGAGCCCCGGGACGCCGCGGTTGCGCCACACGAACAGCGCCGCCAGCAGGTACGTCGCGAGGTGCACGGGCACGAGCACCGCCGTCGGCGGTAGGGACGACGGTGGTCACCAGCACCAGCAGGCCCAGCGCGAGCGGTAGCAGCCACGCCGACCGGAACGACACCTCGCCCAGCCGTCGCAGCCGGCCGCCCAGCAGCGGCACCGACGCGAGCACGAGCAGCGCCAGCACGCCCATCAGCACGAGCTGCTCCGGCGCACGTCCGAGGCGGGCTCGGCGGCGGGACGGCGGCGGCCGGCAGCCGGCGGGCGGGGGTGGCGTCGAGGTCGACGTGGTCCGGGCGCAGCCGGCTCGCCCCGCCGTCCCAGTCGGCGAGCCACGCCTCCAGCTCCGGCGCCGGCACCGGCCGGCTGATGTGGAAGCCCTGCAGGACGTCGCACCCCAGCGCCGCCAGCAAGCTGCCACGTCTCGGCGTCCTCGACGCCCTCGGCGACCAGCTGCAGCCCGAGGTTGTGCCCCAGCTCGATGGTCGAGCGGACGATGACGCTGTCGTCCTCGTTGCCGCGCATGCCCAGGATGAACGCCTTGTCGATCTTCAGCTCGTCGATCGCGAGCCGGACGAGGTAGGCCAGCGAGGAGTAGCCGGAGCCGTAGTCGTCGACGGCGATCCGCACCCCGAGCGTCCTCAGCCGCGACAGCACCGTCACCGCCCGGCTCGGGGCCAGGTGCAGCAGGGCCCGGATCGGGGAGCCCGGTCAGGACGTCGTGCAGCGCGTCGTGCTCTCGCTGCGCCGCCAGCGGGGGCTCTTGCGCACCGCCGCCATCGGCAGCAGCAGCACGGGCACGAGCCACAGCGAGACGTCGGTCGCGAGGATCACCAGCGGCGCCCGGTAGACCAGCAGGCCGGCGGTCGAGAGCTGGAAGCGGATGTCCTGGTGCAGGTGCGCCGGCACGGGCTGCCGCGGCCACAGCGCGACGGCCGTCCCGACCAGCCCGTGGTTGACGGCGAACAAGGTGGCGCCGGCGAGCAGCGCCGGGCCCAGATCGGCGCGCTCGAACGTCTCGGGCACCAGCAGGTCCTGACCGGCCGCCAGGCAGTACACCCACCGGGTGGCGGTGATGGTGAGCGTGTACTGCGCGACGTTGAACAGCGGTCGCGTCCAGTCCTTCCCGCGGCGTACGTCGTCCACGATCATCGGAGGGACTGGGCGACGACGGCCAGGCCGAGCGGGGCGACGAGCACCAGGGCCAGCGCGAACGTGGTCGCGATGGTGATCTCGTCGCTGCGGCCGCCGTTGCGGGCGATCTGGATGGGCAGCAGCTCGCCGACGGCCAGCACCACCACCAGACGAGCAGCGCCCGGCCGGGCAGCGCGCGGGGAGCGCCACCGACGGCCTCGACGCACAGCCACGCGGCGAGCGGCAGCCCGATGCCGCAGACGACCAGCATGAACGCGCGAGGGGGGCCGGACGCAGACGCCGCCGGGAGCCCGCAGCAGCGGGCTCCCGGCGGGCGTCGGCGGTCATCGCGCGTGCGTTCCGGTCAGAACTTCCGGCCCGCGTCCACGATCATGACGATCGGGGTGAGGGTCGCGGCGGCCGAGGCCGTCCGGACGTAGACGGCGGTGCGGAGCGTGTTCACGTGTCTCCTCGCGAAGCGGGGGTGGTGGGGTCAGAACTTGACGCCTGCGCGACGTGCGCGGACGGGGGACCGGCTCAGGACCACCACCTCCCTGCTGCATCGACGCGGTGTGTCTCCCCACCCGTGTCGACACCGTGCGCGAAGTGCCTGAGCGAGTGTGCACGCCCGACTTCGCGACGTCACTCCGCGCGCCCGACCACTCCCGCGAGCCGGTCGGCGACCTCGGCGGCCAGGGCGGCCGTCTCGGCCTCCACCATCACCCGCACGAGGGCCTCGGTCCCGGACGGCCGCAGCAGTACGCGGCCGGTCGCACCCAGCAGACCCTCCTCGCGGGCCACGGCGTCGAGGACGTCGGCGTCGACGGCGCGCGAGCGCTGCGCCCGGATGTTCACCAGCACCTGCGGCAGCCTGGTCATGACCGCGGCCAGCTCGGCCAGCGACTGCCCGGTCTCGGCCATCCGCCCCAGCACGCTGATGCCGGTGAGCAGGCCGTCGCCGGTGGTGGCGTGGTCGAGCAGCACGGTGTGCCCGCTCTGCTCGCCGCCGAGCGCGTGCCCGCCGGCCCGCATGGCCTCCAGCACGTAGCGGTCACCGACGGCGGTCTGCACCACGCGGATCCCGCGCTCGTCCATCGCCCGGACGAAGCCCAGGTTGCTCATCACCGTGGCGACCACGGTGCCGGTCGGCAGCTGTCCCCGCTCGTGCATCGCGACCGCGAGCAGCGCCAGCAGCTGGTCCCCGTCCACGACCGTGCCGGCCGCGTCGACGGCGAGGCACCGGTCGGCGTCGCCGTCGTGGGCCAGCCCCAGGTCGGCGCCGTGCTCGACGACGGCCGCCTGCAGCAGCTCGAGGTGCGTCGCGCCGGAGCCGTCGTTGATCCGCTCGCCGTCGCCGTCCGCGGCGATCGCGACGACCTCGGCGCCGGTCCGCCGGTACACCTCGGGCGCGAGCGCCGACGCCGCGCCCTGGGCGCAGTCGACGACGACCTTCAGCCCGGACGGGCGCGCCGGCAGGGCCGCCAGCAGGCCGTCGACGTAGGACGCCACGACGTCGGTCGACGAGGTGATCCGGCCGAGCGCGAGCCCGGTCGGTCGCTCACGGGTGGCGCCGAGACCGGCCTCGAGCGCCACCTCGACGTCGTCGGGCAGCTTCCAGCCGCCGGGGCCGAACAGCTTCAGCCCGTTGTCGGGCATCGCGTTGTGGGAGGCGCTGACCACCAGGCCGAGGTCGGCCCCGCCGCGCGAGCAGGCGTGCGCGACCACCGGCGTCGGCACCACGCCCAGCAGCAGGACGTCGACGCCGGCGCTGACGAACCCGGCCGCCGCAGCCGCTTCGAGCATCGGCCCGGACGGCCGGGTGTCGCGACCGATGACCGCGAGCGGACGGCCGGCGGCGGTCCGCAGGGCCAGCAGCTCGTGCGCCGCCGACCGGGCCACCGCCAGCGCCAGCTCGGGGGTGAGGACGTCGCCGTTGGCGAGCCCTCTGACACCGTCGGTGCCGAACAGCCGTGCCATGGAGTCCCTCTCGACATGCCGCGAGGCGGCCACCCCGGACAGGGTGACCGCCTCGACGGACGAAGACGTGGTTAGCGCTTGCTGTACTGGGGCGCCTTGCGGGCCTTCTTGAGGCCGTACTTCTTGCGCTCCTTGATCCGCGAGTCGCGGGTCAGGAACCCCTCCTTCTTGAGGGCCGGGCGGTCGTCCGGGTCGACCTCGATGAGCGCGCGGGCGATGCCGAGGCGCAGCGCACCGGCCTGGCCGCTGATGCCGCCGCCGTGCAGGCGGGCGATGACGTCGTACTGCACGGTCTTCTCGAGCGTCACGAACGGCTCGTTGATCGCCTGCTGGTGCACCTTGTTCGGGAAGTACTCCGCGAGGGTGCGGCCGTTGAGGGTGTACTGGCCGGTGCCGGGGACGAGGCGCACGCGGACGATGGCCTCCTTGCGACGGCCGACCGTCTGGATCAGGTCTGCGGGGGCGGTCACTGGGACACCTGCTTCAGCGTGTAGGGCACCGGCGCCTGCGCCGCGTGCGGATGGGTCGGACCGGCGTAGACCTTCAGCTTCGAGAGCATCTGACGGCCCAGCGTGTTGTGCGGGAGCATGCCCTTGATCGCCTTCTCGATGATCCGCTCGGGGCGGGTCGCGAGGACGTCGGCGTAGGACGTGCGCTTGAGGCCACCGGGGAAGCCGGAGTGGCGGTAGACCGTGGACTGCGCGGCCTTGTTGCCGGTCATCGCGACCTTGGCGGCGTTGACGACGACCACGAAGTCACCGGTGTCCAGGTGCGGTGCGTAGTACGGCTTGTGCTTGCCGCGCAGCAGCTGCGCGGCCTGGCTCGCCAGACGGCCGAGGACCAGGTCCTCGGCGTCGATGACGTGCCAGACCCGGGTGATGTCGCCGGGCTTCGGGGTGTACGTACGCACAGGACCGCTCTTCCATCAGACTGCGTCGGGGTCGCGCCGGGCGCACGTCAAGGAGCCGCGCCGCGCAACAGCCCACGACGATACCCGATGCGCAGACCGGGCGTCAGGCGAGGACGTCCTCGCCCTCGTCGTCCTCGTGGGGCAGCCGGACCCGCTCCGGGAGGGTCGCCAGCTGTCCACCCAGGAGCAGGAAGCCCAGGTCGAGCGGGTCGGGACGGTCGTCGAAGGCGACGTGCGAGGGGTCCGCGGCCAGCAGCGACGGCGGGGGCGCGCCGAGGTGCTGCGAGGTCACGAAGCCGGCGTCGTCCGTCATGGCGGGAGGCTACGACGGGCGCAGGTCGAGCGCCATGACGAGCTCGTCCCGGTCCGGTCCGAGCGGGTACGGCCGGCGCTCACCGGTCTCCACGAAGCCGAGCCGGAGGTAGGCCGCGAGCGCGACGGCGTTGTCCTCGTGCACCTCGAGCAGGAGCCGGTCGGCGCCCTGCTCCCGCGCCCAGCCGGCGCACGGCTCGACCAGCCGCCTCAGCAGCCCGGACCGCGGACGGCCGGGGCCAGGTAGACCGCGGCCAGCCACGCCGCCCGGTCGTCGACGAAGGACACGGCGGTGCCGACCGGGCGGCCGGCCTGCAGCGCCAGCACCTGGTGGCTGTCACCCCCTGGCGCCCCCCGGGTCGCCCGCGCCTGCCAGGCGACGTCGTCGAGCTGCTGCGCCTCGGCGAGCGTCTCGAGGTAGGCGATCTGGGTGTCCCCGAGCGCCTCGAGCCGCAGCGCCCGCACAAGCCGCCAGTCGTCGGGTCCCACCCGGCGCACCGCGACCGTCATCGCGCCCGGACCACCCTGCCTTCGTCCCAGACCGGCTCGGGCGCCTCGTAGACCCGGCCGTCGGAGCCGAAGACCAGGAAGCGGTCGAAGCCGCGGGCGAACCAGCGGTCGTGGGTGACGGTGACGACGGTCCCGTCGAAGGCGGCCAGCCCCTCCTCGAGCGCCTCGGCGCTGTCGAGGTCGAGGTTGTCGGTCGGCTCGTCGAGCAGCAGCATCGTGCAGCCCGACAGCTCGAGCAGCAGCACCTGCAGGCGGGCCTGCTGGCCGCCCGACAGGGTGTCGAAGACCTGGTCGGCCTGGCCGTGCAGCTCGTAGCGGCGCAGCGCCCCGATCGCCTGCGCGCGGTCGAGGCCGCGCCGGCGGTCGTCGCCCCGGTGCAGCACCTCGACGAGCGTCTTGCCGTACAGGTCGGGCTGCTCGTGGGTCTGGGCGAACCAGCCGGGCACGACGCGGGCCCCGAGCTTCCAGTCGCCGGTGTGCGCGACGGGCTGGCCGGCGAGCAGGCGCAGGAAGTGCGACTTGCCGCTGCCGTTGCTGCCGAGCACCGCCAGCCGCTCGCCGTAGAACAGCTCGAGGTCGAAGGGCTGC
>JAOPVV010000287.1 GCA_025966005.1 Frankiales bacterium | reverse complement strand
TCGGCGTCGGCGTCGGCGTCGGCGTCGACAGGGGCGGCGTCGGTCGCGGGGCCGCTGTCCTCGCCCGACGAGACGGACGACGCGACGGCGGAGCCGTCCTGCGGCGGGCCGGCCTGGTCCACGTCGTTCGCAGCGGAGTCGACCGGCTCGGCAGGCTCCTCGGAGGCGGTCGGCACCTCGGCGGCCAGCTCGGCCTCGAGCGGCTCGTCGTCGGAGCTGGGCGCGTCGACGGGCGCGGGCGCGTCACCGGGGACCGGCACCGTGGCGACCTCGACGACCGGTGCGTCGTCCAGCCCGAGGGCGCCGACGGGCAGTCCGGCCCCGGCGCGGCCACCACGACGGCGGCGCAGCAGCGCCTCCGCCAACGCCAGCACGGCCTCGTCGACGTGAGCGCTGATGCGGCGCTCGCTGTCAGCGGCGGCGGCCCGGACCTTCTCGGTCAGGCCGCTCTGGACGCTGGTGGTCACGCTGCCCGCGACCTGCTCGACCAGCGTCGAGGCGACCCGGGTGAGCACCAGGTCCGCGACCCGCGGCGCGAGCTCGTCGACCAGCCGGTCGGAGACCTGCTGGCTGACCGCGGTGGCGACCGACTCGGCGCTCGGGACGGTGACGTCGGCGACGCGTCCGCCGAGGTCCTCGACGTCCTCGCGCAGCGCGGCGACGCCGAGCACGAGCGAGGGCAGCGGCGAGTCCTCCTGCAACGACGCCACTGCCGTGCGCAGCGCGGCGACGTCCTCGCGCAGCGCCGAGAGCTCCTCGACCCGCGTGGCGACCCGCGCCAGGTCGGTGGCGACGGCCGGGACGCCGCCGGCCGCGTCACCGACGTCGGCGAGGCGCTCGGCCACGGCGCCCAGGCGGGTCTCGAGGGCCTCCAGGCGGGTGTCGAGTCCGGTGAGGCGCTCGACGGCGGGCTGCTGCGCGCGCTCGACCGCGGCGAGCAGGGGGGCGAGCGCCGCGGTGAGGTCCTCGGTCGTCAGCACGGGACGGGCGGCGGCGGTCTCGAGGCGGTCGAGCCGCTCACCGAGGCTGCTCACCAGGGAGTCGCGCGAACGCGTGAGGTCGGCGCCGGTCGCGACGTCGTCGAGCCGGCTGGCGATGCCGGCGACCTCGGGCCGCAGGGCCTCGATCGCGCCCGTGCGGGCGGTGAGGTCGGCGAGCCCGGAGCGGACCTCCGACAGGGGGGCGAGGCGGTCGTGCAGGCCGGACAGCTCGCGCTGCAGCGCGGCGAGGGCGTCCGGGAAGGTCGACAGCGTGCCGATGGACGCGGCGAGGCGGTCGATCACCTCGCTCTGGGCGGTGACGTCGCTGCCGAGGGCGGTGACGCGCACGGCGAGGGCGTCGGTGCCGGAGCCGCTGGCCGCGACGATCTCGCTGGTGGACGCCGCCTGCTCGTCGACCCGGCGGCCGAGCACGTCGAGGCGCTCGCCGAGGCCGGAGGTCGCCATCCGCAGCTCGGTGAACAGCGACGAGACGTCACCGCCCAGGGACTCGAGGCGGGCCGACGACGCGGTCGTCCGCAGCTGCTCGGCGAGGCCGGTGATCAGCGTGCGCAGGTCGGTCAGCACGATCGAGACCTGGCGCTGCTCGGTCAGCTGCTCCTCGGCGGCACGCGAGAGCAGGGCCTGCATCCGCTCCGACATCGGTCCACCGGTGCTGGCGGGCGCGGGCGGGCGGCCCGGGTCCTCGGTCACGTCGCTCTCCTCCTGTGCAGGGTCCTGCTGCCTGGTCCTGCTGTGTCGTGCTCCGGTGCCAGAGCGTCCCACCTGCGGGGGTCGGCGCTCGGCCGACCCGCCCGGTCAGGTGCCGACGGCGACGTCCTCGAGCATGCCGAGGAAGGCACGGGCGACGACCTCGGGGCGCTCCATCTGGGCGACGTGGCCGACGTCGCCCAGCACCAGCAGCCGCGCGTCGGGGAAGGTCGAGGCCGCGCGCGGCGCCAGGGCGACGTCGACGAGCCGGTCCCTGGCCCCCCAGACGAGCAGCGTCGGCGCCTGCACGGTCGCCGCGCGGGCCCACAGCGCCTTGGGACCACGGACGAGGTAGCTGCCGATGAGCCCGCGCAGGGACCGGGTGAAGGCGTCCGTGCTGTGTCCGACGTCGTTGCGACGGCGGACCTCCTCGACCGCCTCGTCGATGCGCTGCTGCGGGATCTGCGAGGCGTCGGCGAAGCACAGGTCGAGCACGGCGCGGGCCCGCTGCTCCGGCGTGACCTCGGCGAGCCGCTTGTTCGCCAGCGCCGACAGGCCCGGGACCAGCAGAAGCGGCAGCCGCGGGTCGCTGCCCCGTTGGGGACGCAGGTTCGGCAGGGCCGGCGACACCAGGGTCAGCGTCCGGACGAGGTCCGGCCGGTCAGCCGCGACGCGGGTGCTCACCGCCCCGCCGAGCGAGTTGCCGAACAGGTGGACCGGTCCGCGCCCGGTCGCCTCGAGGTGGCGGACGACGGCACGGGCGTGCGCGCCGACGGTGTACCGGCCGTCGGCGGGCGGGGCGGAGTGCCCGAAGCCGGGCAGGTCGACCGCCTGCGCGTCGAGCACGTCGGACAGCGCGCCCATGAGGTCGGTCCAGTTCGTCGACGAGCCACCCAGGCCGTGGACGAACAGCGCCGGCTCACCGCCGGACGGTCCGCTGCGGACGTGCAGCGGCCCGGCGAAGGCACCGGGCAGCGCGGGGCGCACGCCCTCGTGCGCGGGGAGCGGCCGCTCCGACATGGTCACGGGACGGCTCATGCTGGCCTCCAGGTCGTCCCGGGCTCGATCGCGGTCTGCTGCCGCACCAGCTGCGAGGCCGACCGCCCGACGGCCGTGAGCCCGCCGCCGTCGACGAGCAGGCCGGACTCCTCGGGCAGGCCGAGCACGAGCAGGTCGTCGGGCACCTGTCCGTCGACGGCGCGCAGCCAGTCCTCGCGCCCGTGCGACCCGCTCCAGTGCGGCAGGACGAGCACTCCGGGGACGAGCCCGAGACCGGGCACGACCTGCATCCCGGACGCGCCGCGCCGGTCGGGCAGCACGGTCCACTCCGAGAGCACCATCGCGCCCGCGCTCGAGCCCATGACGAGGGAGCCGGCGGCCAGCCGCTCGGCGACGACCTCGCCGGCACCGGTCGACTGCAGCGCCTCGAGCAGCCGCGACGGCGACCCGCCGGGCAGCACCAGCAGGTCGGCGGTGCGCAGCGAGGCGAGCGCGGCGTCGGGGTCCTCGCGGGCGTCCGGGGCCGCGACGACGTCGGGCGCGCCGACCGAGCGGAAGTGGCGCACCCCGTTGGCGCTGGCGGTGGCGTAGTCGCGCCCGACGGTGCCGGCCAGGGCGCTCACGACGACGCGACCGGGAGCGCGGCGCACGAGGTCGGCGTCCATGTCGCGGCAGCCGGGCGAGAACTCCGCGCCGCCCTGCAGGCACACCGCTCCGCTCACTCCTTCGACGCTAGCCGAGCGGGCGGGAGTGCAACCCGTGGGACAGCACGAGCAGCGCGACGTCGTCGGCGCCGCCGCGGGTCACGCCCATCGTCCGCAGCACGTGGTCGGCGACGGCCTCCGGCGGCAGCCGCAGCTCGACCAGGGCCTGCCGCAGCCGCTCCAGCCCCGTGTCGAGATCAGCCGAACGGGTCTCGACCAGGCCGTCGGTGAACAGCACCACCGTGTCGCGCGCGGAGATCGGCACGACGATCTCGTCGTAGGCGCCGACGAAGGTGCCGAGCGGCGGGCCGGGGACGACGTCGACGTAGTAGGGCACGCGGTCCATCGGCGCGTGCAGCACCGGCGGGTGCCCGGCCGAGGCCATCGACAGCGTCCGCGCGGCGGGGTCGTAGCGGGCGACCAGCAGCGTCGCGAGCTCGAGGTCGAGCAGCTCGTCGACGCTCTCGGCCAGCCGGCTGAGCAGCGCTCCGGGGCCGTGCCCCTCCAGGGCCAGCGTCGCCACGATCGCGCGCAGCTGCCCCATCCGGGCGGCGCTCTGCATGCCGTGGCCCATGACGTCGCCGATGGCCAGCACGAGGCAGTCGTCGACCGGGATGCCCTGGTACCAGTCGCCGCCGACGTGCGCCCCGGTGGCCCCGGGCAGGTAGCGGACCGCGACGTCGATGCCGGGCAGCTGCGGCACCTCGCGCGGCAGCAGGCTGCGCTGCAGCGTGAGGCCGGTGCGCCGCTCGTCGCCGTACAGCAGCGCGTTGTCGAGGGCGACAGCGGCGCGTCCGGCGAGGTCGGCGAGCAGCACCCGGTCGACGGTGCCGCTGGGCGGTGCGACCACGGTGAGCGCCGCGAGCCGGCGACCGCGGCTGGCGAGCGGAAGCGTGAGCGAAGGCCCCACGCCGAGCTCCTCGAGCCGCGCCCGCGTCTCGTCGTCCGGGACGAGGGCGGTGAGGGCGACGGCGTCCGGCGCACCGATCCAGTCGGGCACTCCTGTGCGCAGCACCGCGCCGGGACCGCGCCCGTCGGCCAGGTCGAGCGTCAGACCGGCGAGGACCTCGCTGAGCGCGCTGCTGCAGGCGTCCTGACCGTGGCGGGCCAGGACGACCTCGAGCCCGCTCTCGGTGGCGGCGGCCTCCCCGCGGCCCAGGCTGCCGGCCAGGCCGCTCGGCATGAGGACCGCCATCCAGACGCCGAGCTCGGGCACGACCGTGTCGGCCAGCGCCTGGAGCACCTGCTGCGCGTCGAGCGACGCCGACAGCCGGGTGGTGGCGTCGGCGAGCAGCGCCAGCCGGGTGGTGGCGGCCTCCGCGGCGGCATAGGCCCGCTCGCGCTCGACGACGGCCTGCTCACGCTCCTGGGACGCGCGCTCGCGCTCAGCCTCGACCCGCCGCCGCTCGGTGATGTCGAGCAGCGAGACCGCCAGGCCGTCCGGCTGGGGCCAGGCGCGCACCTCGTAGGACCGGCCGGTCTGCGGGTCCTGCTCCTCGAAGGTCGCCGACTCGCCGGACGCGAGCGTCGCCCGGTAGCGGTCGGCGGTCGGGGAGGCCGCCAGCCCGGGCCGGACCTCCCACAGGCTCCGACCGCCCAGCGCGTCGGCGGTGTCGCCCAGCAGCCGCGCCCCCTCGGCGTTGACCCAGGTGATCCGCCACGAGCGGTCGAGTGACAGGAAGGCGTCGGCCATGGTGGCGAGCACCTGCGCCAGCCGGTCGCGGCTGTCGAGCAGCTCGGTGGAGTCGTACGCGACCCCGAGCAGCCGGCCCTGCCTGCGGCTGGTGCGACCGACGACGCGCCCCCGGGCGACCAGGCGCCGGACGCTGCCGTCGGGGCGCACGATGCGGTACTCGAGTGCCAGGTCGCGGCCGTGCTCCACCGCCGCGGCGAGCGTGGCCGCTGTCACGTCGACGTCGTCCGGGTGCACGCGCCGGGAGAAGCTGTCGATGGTCTCGTCGAAGTCCTCGCGGGTGTAGCCGAACAGGTGCAGCAGCCGGTCGTCCCAGGTCAGCCGTCCGGTGTCGAGGTGCCAGTCAAAGGCGCCGGCGCCGGCGGACTCCATGGCCAGCTCGAGCCGCGCGACCCCCGACGCCTGCTCCTCGGTCACCGCCAGCAGCTCGAGCTCGGCGACCACGCTCGTGCTCAGCTCGGACAGCACGCCCACGTCCGTCGGGGACCAGGTGCGGACCTCGCCGTCGAACACGCACAGCGCGCCGAGCAGCACCCCGTCGCGGTCGACCAGCGGCACGCCGAGGTAGGAGCGCACGGCGCCGCTCGTGACGGGGGGCAGCGTGCTGACCCGGGCGTCGACGCGGGCGTCGGACACCGCGAGCGGACCGCCGAGCTCCATCGTGACGGTGCACAGGCTGTCGGCCGCCGGACCGGGTGCCCGCTGGGCGAGGGTGAGCCCGGACCCCGCGGCGACCACCTGCTCCTCGGTGAGGAGCGACACCTGCGCCTGGTCGGTGGCGAGCAGCAGCGCGGCCAGCCCGGTCAACCGGTCGAGGCTCTCGGTCGAGCCCGCCGCGAGCAGCCGGCGCACTGCGCGCAGGCGGACCGGGTCGGACACCAGCGACGTGCTCACCGCCTGGGGCTCGCTCATGCGGTGGCTCAGCCTCCGGCCGCTCGTCGACGCGGGCGCGCCACGCGCCCACCCTACTGAGCGCGCGCTACGCCGAGCGTCGAGCGGCCTTCTTGGCGGGCTTGCCCTCGGCGTCCTTGGCGGCCGCCCTCTTCGCGGGCGCCTTCTTGGCCGCGGCCTTCTTGGTGGGCGCCCGCTTGGCCCCTGCCTTCCCCCGCGGGGACTCGTCGGTGCCGGCCGCCGCGTCGTCGGCCGGCTCGGGGACCGCCCCCGGACGGCCCGACTTCGCCGCCTCGACCGACGCGCGCAGGGCGGCCATCAGGTCGACGACGGTGCCGGACGTCGGCTGGGCGTCGGTGGGCTGGACGACCTCGCGGCCCTCGACCTTGGCCTCGATGACGGCCTGGAGCGCCTCGCGATAGCCGTCCTTGTACTGCGACGGGTCGAAGTCGCCCGACAGCGTCTGGATGAGCGAGCCGGCCATCGCCAGCTCCTGGGAGCGGACCTCGACGGCCTCGTCGAGGAAGCCGAAGTCGGGGGTGCGGACCTCGTCGGGCCACAGCATGGTCTCCAGCACGAAGACGCCGTCGCGCACCCGCAGCGCGGCGAGCGACTCCCGGTTGCGCAGCGCCACCTTGACGACGGCGACCTTGCCGGACTGCTCGAGCGCGTCGCGAAGCAGGACGTACGGCTTGACGCCGGCCTTGTCGGGCTCGAGGTAGTAGCTCTTCTCGAAGAAGATCGGGTCGAGCTGCTCGAGCGGGACAAACTGCAGCACGTCGATGGCCCGGCTCGTGGTGAGTGGCAGGTCCTTGAAGTCGGCGTCGGTCAGCACGACGGTCTCGCCGTTGGACAGCTCGAACCCCTTGGCGATGTCGCCGTACGACACCTCCTCGCCGTCGGTCGCGGCCACCCGCTTGTACTTGATGCGGCTGCCGTCGGACCGGCGCACCTGGTGGAAGGACACGTCCTTGGTCTCGGTGGCGCTGTAGAGCTTCACGGGGATCGTCACCAGCCCGAAGCTGATGGCACCCTTCCAGATCGACCTCATGCTGACCTCCTGCCCCGAGCGGCGCGCCATGACCCGCGCGATCCCCGCGGCGCCCGGACAGGCCGAGGACGGTCACCATACGGAGAAGATCAGCGCGGGTGAAGGGAGCCCGCTCAGGGGAGGTGGACGGTTGTGATCTTGCCGCGGGGGGTGCGACCGATGCTGGCCACGGCCGGTGCGCTGCCGCCCGACGACCCGGCGTGGGCGTACGAGGTGAAGTGGGACGGCGTCCGGGTGCTGGCGTCCGTCCAGGAGGGCCGGCTGCGGCTGGCCTCGCGGGTCGGCAACGACGTGACCGGCGGCTACCCCGAGCTCGCCGCGCTGGGCGCGGCGGTCGAGCGTCCGGTGCTGCTCGACGGCGAGGTGGTGGCCCTCACCGCGACCGGGGTGCCGGACTTCGGGCTGCTGCAGTCGCGGATGCACGTCCGCTCCCCCTCCGCGGCCCTGCGCGCCTCCACCCCGGTCACCTTTGTCGTGTTCGACCTGCTCCACGTCGGCGGGACCTCGCTGCTGGACCAGACCTACGACGACCGCCGGGGCTGCCTGGAGGCGCTGGCGCTGGCCGGGCCGCACTGGCAGGTGGCGCCGGCCTTCCTCGGCGAGGGCGCCGCGCTGGCAGAGGTGACCCGCGCTCAGGGCATGGAAGGGGTGGTCGCCAAGCGCCGCGACAGCCCGTACCTGCCCGGACGCCGCAGCGGCTGCTGGGTGAAGGCCAAGCACGTTCACCGGACGTCCGCGGTGGTGGTCGGCTGGAAGCCCGGCGAGGGCGGACGCTCCGGGCGGCTCGGCTCGCTGCTGCTCGGCGTGAGCGGGCCCGACGGCCTGGTCTTCGCCGGCCACGTCGGCACCGGCTTCAGCGGCGCCGTGCTCGCGCTGCTCGGCGAGCGGCTCGCCCCGCTGCGCCGGGACGACCCGGCTGTGCCGGACGTCCCGCGCGAGCACGCCCGGCACGCCGTCTGGGTCGAGCCCCGGCTCGTCGTCGACGTCGAGTACACCCAGTGGACGCGAGACGGCAGGCTGCGGCACCCGTCGTACAAGGGGCTGAGGGACGACCTCGACCCGGGAGAGGTGGTCCGGGAGTGAGCAGCAAGGTGACCGTGGACGTCGAGGGGACGCAGGTCGTGCTGTCCAACCTCGACAAGGTGCTCTACCCGGCGGTCGGCTTCACCAAGGGCCAGGTCCTCGACTACTACACGCGCATCGCGCCCGTCCTGCTGCCGCACCTGGCCGAGCGGGCGGTCACCCGCAAGCGCTACCCGGACGGCGTCGACGGCCAGGTCTTCTTCGAGAAGAACGCCCCCCGCGGCACTCCCGCATGGGTGCGCACCGTCGAGCTGGCCTCGCCCGGCTCGAGCAAGGGCCGCGAGACCATCGACTACGTCGTCGTCGACGACCTCGCGACGCTGGTCTGGACGGCGAACCTGGCCGCCCTCGAGCTGCACACGCACATGTGGCGCGTCGACCGCGACCGTCCCGACCTGGTGGTGTTCGACCTCGACCCGGGCCCGCCCGCGACGATCGTCGAGTGCTGCGTGGTGGCCCAGCTGCTGCGGCCGCTGCTGCAGGAGGACGGCATGGAGCCGATCGCCAAGACCAGCGGCAGCAAGGGCCTGCAGCTCTACGCCCGCGCCGACTCCTTCGCGTCCTCCGAGGAGACGTCGGCGTACGCCAAGGGCCTCGCGCAGCGCTTCGAGAACAGCCACCCCGAGCTCGTCCTGCACCGGATGACCAAGTCGCTGCGCGACGGCAAGGTGCTCGTCGACTGGTCGCAGAACAGTGCCGCCAAGACGACCGTGAGCGTCTACTCGCTGCGCGCGAAGGACCGGCCGACCGCGTCGACGCCCGTGACGTGGGACGAGGTGGCCGCCTGCACGCACCCGGACGACCTGGCCTTCACCAGCGACGACGTCCTGGCCCGGGTCGAGGAGCACGGCGACCTGTTCGCCCCGCTGCTGGACCCGGGGTGAGCGACTAGCTCGAGGCCTTCTCCTGCGGCGGCTGGTGGTCCTGCGCGGTGAAGAACGAGAACTTCCCGTCCGGCTCGAGCACGCCGATGGCGACGGTGGCCAGGTCGTCGATGCCCTGCTCGCGCAGCCCCTCGAGCAGCTCGGTGTCGCTCAACCGCTCGTAGCGCATCACCCGCTCGAGCATCCGGCCGTCCTTCACGACGACCACCGGCAGGCCCTCGAGCGCCGGGCGGGTGCGCGGGAAGCGCCACGACAACCAGGAGAACAGGACGATGAGCAGCGCGAACGTGCCGACCGCCAGCATCGCGCCGGTGACCGAGAAGTCCTCCTGGGTGACGCCCTGCTGGATGAGGTCGCCCATCGTCACCAGCAGCACCAGCTCGAAGGCGCTCATCTGCCCGAGCTCGCGCTTGCCGACGACGCGCGTGATGCCCCACAGGAAGAAGTAGATGACGACGGCCCTGACCACGACCTCCATCAGGGGGCCAGCCAGGTCCGGAAGGGCACGGCCACGAGCACCCGTCCCTGCTCGTCGACGACGGCGACCTCGCCGCGCTCGCCGGTGTTGCGGGCCGGCTCGACCCGCGTGTCGACCGAGACGGTCAGCACGTCCCCGCGCGGCGGCAGGAAGTCGTCGTAGGTGAAGCGGTCGTCGCTGGTCTCGGCGTCCGGCTGCGGCGTGAAGCCGTTCTCGTCGAACAGGTCGAAGTAGGACGACAGGAAGCGCAGCCGCACCGGCTCGGACGGGTCGAAGCCCGCCTCGCGCCGCACCTGGACCTCGAGCTTCACGGCGTGCCCGGAGCGGCTGACCGAGGGGTGGGTGACCGTCACGTCGTAGCCGCCGCCCGATCCCTCGGCCTCGACGGTGCGGGTGCCGAGCAGTCCGGCGGCGCCGGCGAGGACGAACAGCGCCAGCAGCACCAGGCCGACGCGGCGGGCGTCCCTGGCCCGCCGGACCCGCGCGTCCTCCAGGACCGGAGGGAGCGTCGAGGTGGTCACGTCCTGCGAGTACCCGGTCGTGATCATGCGAACCGGCGCAGCGGTCGCGGACGACGGGGTCGGCCGGCCCTGACCCGCCGGGGACCGAGGGTGCAGGATCGGTGGTGGCCCGCCCGGTACCCGGGTAGGGCCGTCGCAGCCGCCCGAGCCCGAGGAGACGACGTGACCGGTGTCCCTGCCGACCAGCTGACCGACGAGGCGCTCGAGCGCGAGCTCAAGCACCTGCACGAGACCCGGCACGACACCTTCCTGCACGGCAGCGAGGACGCGCTGCAGTTCCACACGACCCGCACCGGCGAGCTGGAGGAGGACTACCTGCGCCGCAACCCGGACCGGGTCATCGACGCCCGGCGGACCCGCCACGGCTCGCGCGAGCTGTCCGGCCAGGACGTCGTGGAGCCGGCGTGACCGAGGTCAGCCCGGAGGACCGGGCCGAGCAGCAGGCCACGCCGACCCGCGACGCCGCCGCGACGGAGCGCCCGGACGTCGACGTCGAGGCCACCGAGGCCGACCTGCTCGAGCAGGCGGTCGCCACCGGTCCTGGTGAGCACACGGCGGCGCGCGAGGTGCCGCTCGAGGCCGACCCGGCCGACGCGGCCGAGCAGGCCGTCGTGGTGGAGCTCGACGAGGACGACCGCCGATAGCATCGGGCCATGACGACGACGCCCGCGGCTGCGACCCCTGTGGCGCGTGGCACCCGGCTGCCGCGCAAGGCCCGGCGGACCCAGCTGCTCGTGGCCGCGCAGGCCGTGTTCGTCGAGCACGGCTACCACGCCGCGGCCATGGACGAGATCGCCGACCGGGCCGGCGTCAGCAAGCCGGTGCTCTACCAGCACTTCCCGAGCAAGCTCGAGCTGTACCTGGCGCTGATCGACCAGCAGGCCGAGCAGCTCGTGGCCCGGGTCCGCGAGGCGCTGTCGTCGACCACCGACAACCGGCTGCGGGTCGCGGCGTCCGTGCTGGCCTACTTCGACTTCGTCGACGGCGAGGGCCCCGACCGCGGCGCCTTCCGCCTGGTCTTCGAGAGCGACCTGCGCAACGACCCCGCCGTCCGCGAGCGGGTCGAGCGGATGTCGCAGGCGTGCGTCGACGCCATCTCCGAGACCATCGCCCACGACACCGGCTACCGCGCCGAGGAGGCGCAGCTGCTGTCGTTCGGGCTGTCCGGCCTGATGGAGGTCAGCGCCCGGTGGTGGCTCAGCTCGCCCGACCGCATCCCGAAGGAGCGCGCCGTCGAGCTGCTGATGGGCCTGGCCTGGCGCGGCATCTCCGGCTCCCCCCGCACCGCCTGACCCGGTTCTGCCCTCGGCGGACGCCCGGGCCGGCTCGGGGCGCACGCACTAGCGTGGCCGGCAGGAGTTCGACGACGACGAAGAGGAGCCCTCGGTGGAGGTCAAGATCGGCGTGCAGTTCGCCCCCCGCGAGCTGGTGCTGGAGAGCAGCCAAAGCGCGGACGAGGTCGCCAAGCTGGTCGCCGACGCGCTCAAGGCCGACCTCGGGGTCCTGACCCTGGTCGACGAGAAGGGCCGTCGCGTGCTCGTGCCGGCCGACAAGCTCGCCTACGTCGAGATCGCCGAGAGCGAGACCCGTCGGGTGGGTTTCGGCTCGCTGTAGGCGATCCGCCGTCCGGACAAGCGCGGACAAGGCGGTCCTCCCCCGAGTGATCTGCGCGACCACAGGTTCAGCGTGATCGCAACCCGGGCATGGAGTGCGTGACCGGGTCTCCCCGGTACATCCGACTCGAGGAGGCACTCCATGCTCGGTTTCATCCTGACCATGATCATCATCGGCGCGATCGCCGGCTTCATCGCCCGGGCGGTCGTCCCGGGTCGCGACCCCATGAGCGTCCCCATGACGATCCTGCTGGGCATCGTGGGTTCCTTCATCGGTGGCTTCCTGGGCTACCTGATCTTCGGCAAGGACGCCGGCGAGGGCGCGCTCCAGCCGAGCGGCATCATCGGCGCGATCATCGGCTCGATCATCGCGCTGCTCGTCTACCGCGCGACCATCGGCAAGAGCGCACGCGCCCGCGTGTAGCCCCGCACCTGCTCGACCCCGGAGGCCGGTCCACCCGCGAGGGTGCGCCGGCCTCCGGCCCGTTCCGGGCTAGGTGAGGGCGGGCACCGCCCGACGGCGACTGCTCAGGACCACGCTGCCGCCCGCGACCAGCACGAGCCCGGCGGCCAGCGCCACCAGGAGGTCAGCGCCCGTGCGGGGCAGCGCACCGGCGGAGACGGCCGGGGGCCTGTCACCGGCCGTCGGCC
>JAOPVV010000230.1 GCA_025966005.1 Frankiales bacterium | reverse complement strand
TGAACGAGTGCTTGAGGCGCATGGGCTTCCTGCTTCCGTCGATGCCTGGACACCGGTAGTAGTACAGAAATAACGAAATCTGTCTCTCGCGTCCGCTTCCGTTGCGCGATCGTTACGCTCACAGAACGAGCCGGGCCCTCCGTGCCGACGGAGCCACGCGGAGACGGCCTCAGCGAGGGCGCAGGCGGCGGGGCTGGCCAGGCTGGCCGCGGCGCCACTTTCGAGCCTGTCTCTGCCTGTGCGCTCGGGCACGGACTCGAACAGACGGGCGGCCCGATGTGCCGCGGGCCGTCCGGGGGGCACATCGGGGGCGCGGGACGTTGCGCGTCAACGACAAGTGTCGGCAGTCATCGGTAGGCGTTCTCGCAGGTCAGGCACGGTAACGCTCCCCGTCAGGCGGGACGGCCGCATGCGGCAACTAGTTCACGACATCTAGCGAGCGAGGGCGCTGAGCGCCCTGCACCTGCTCTGACCTGCGGTTTTGCGGAGGCGGGCCTCCCAGGGGGCCCGCTTCCGCACGTCTTTGGCACAAGCCAACCCGGCACGTCGGCCCATTGCGGCGGGGACTGAACTCCGCCGGCACCCCGGCACGGCGGGGTCGGTGGCGTCCCCGATCAGGATGTGGTCGACGCGCAGCACCGCCTCTCCGGCCCGGGCGACGACGGCCTCGGGGTCGGTCGTCACGAGGTCGACGAGCAGCGGCCCGGTCGCCACCTCCAGCCCGCCCGACAGCGAAGTGCAGGTCGCGATGACGGCGCTCTCCTCCCTCCCGGCGTCCTGGTGCTGGTGCCGCTCGATGAAGTCCGCCTTCTCCTGCATCTGCAGGAACGACTGGACCGTCGGGTAGCGCACGATCGCGACTCGGTGCCAGCCCTCGCTCCCCCGCGGCTGGTCGACCACGTCACCGAACAGCACGACCTCGGCACTGAGGTCGGCAGGATCTCGACGGGGGCGTAGACGTCGTCGGTCTGCATCCCGGTGAGCGTCGTCTCGCGCCCGTCCTCGTAGACCGCCAGCGGGCGGTAGCGCATCAGGTTCAGCATGAACAACGGCCCGTCGCGGTCGGGAGCGACCTCTCGCAGTCGGTCGTTCTGCTCCGCGTTGATCTGGCCGTAGGTCGGCTGGGCGAGCGACATGAGTCCTCCTCAGTGGAAGGCCCGACTCCAAGGTATTGACGCAAATGGTGTCACTACTCTGATTCGGCGAGGAGGGCACGGATGCCGGTGACCAGCACGCGCCGCACCCTCGCCGGCGTCAGGTCGCTGCGCCGGCTCAGGTGCTCGAGCGACTCGAACTGCAGCAGCGAGTCCATGCAGCGCAGCAGCGCCTTGGCGCGCACGCCACCGATCGACCGGAGCTCGGGGGTGAAGTGCTCCTCGAGCTGTGCGAAGAGCTGGCGGCGCCGGGCGTCGAGCGCCTCGCTGACCAGCGGCGCCGAGGGGCCGCGCAGCACCGCCGCCCGTGCCTCCGGGCCGAGCGCGGCGTAGAGCGCGAGGCGGTGGTCGACCAGGCGAACGATCCGATCGTCGAGCTCCCCCTCACCGAGGTCGGGGAAGACGAACAGCGGCTCGGCCAGCGCCACCCGGCGGGCGATCGCGGCGCGGAACAGCGCCTCGGTGTCCTCGAAGTATCGGTAGACCGAGCGCAGCGACACCCCCGACCGGTCCGCGACGGCCTCCGCCGTGGGGGTGTAGTTGCCCTCGACGAACAGTTCGCGTACGGCATCTAGCACCGCCTCGCTGTTGCGGTCGCGGCGGGCGGTACGGCCGTCCACCTGGGTCTTCGCCGTCGTCATCCGGTGCTCCTCAGGTCGCTGGCGCACCGGAAGCCGGTGTTGCCCATGCTGCTGGCGTCGGCAGCGCTGCTGCGGGCCGCGGGACGGTAGCGCCGGCAGTACGACGCGTGGCACAGGTACGAGCCGCCCTTCAGGACGCGCATCCCGGACCCGCGTTCCCGCTCGTCGGCCGTCCACTCCCAGACGTTGCCGATCATGTTGTGCAGCCCGTAGCCGTTCGGCGGGAAGGCATCGACCGGACAGGTCGTGAACCAGCCGTCCGCGCAGGTGTTGCGGCGGGGGAACTCGCCCTGCCAGACGTTGGCGCGATGCCGCCCGTCCGGTTCGAGCTCGTCGCCCCAGGGGAACGTGGTCTCGCTGCCGCCGCGCGCCGCGTGCTCCCACTCGACCTCCGTCGGGAGGCGCTTGCCCGCCCAGGCCGCGAACGCCGCTGCGTCGTCCGCCCCGACGTGCACGACCGGGTGGTCCGCACGGCCGTCGAGGTCGCTGTGCGGCCCCTCGGGGTGACGCCACGAGGCTCCCTCGACCTGCCGCCACCACGGGGCGCCCACTACGCCCCTCGTAGCATGGAAGTCGTCCGGCAGCGCGCCCCCGAAGACGAAGGACCAGCCGTGCCGCTCGGCCGCCGACACGTGCCCCGTCGCCTCCACGAAGGCGGCGAAGCGCGCGTTCGACACCGCGTGCACGTCGAGCCGGAAGCGCTCGACCGGCAGGTGGCGCACGGGCGTCTCGCCGTCCTCGGGGTAGCTCCAACCGCTCTCGTCACCGATCAGGGCGAGGCCGCCCGGGACGTCGACCATGGGGGCGTGGTCGACGCCGGTCCGGCTCGCCCGCTCGCCGGGCGGCAGGGACGGGCCGGACGGCGTACAGCAGCTCACGCCGCCGCTCCGAGGACCTGCAGCACAAGCCGGCGCATGATCCGTCGGGCCACCTCGTCGGGCAGCCCGAGCTCCTCGCGCAGGTGGTACCAGGTGGACCACGTGCTGATGGTCTCGACCGCGGCGACCAGCTCGTCGTGCTCCTGCGCAGGCAGCCGCTCCAGCTCCGGCGCGAAGGTGGCCGCCACGTCCCCGAGGCTCAGTTCAACCATGGTGGCCCGCCGGCTGCTCAGCACCGGCGAGCTCTGCTCCCGGATGCGGACGGAGAGCGAGAACGGCGTCAGCAAGCGGTAGATCTCGTCTCGGTTGTCGAAGAACAACTCCAGCCGCTCCACCAGCGGGAGGTCCGGGTCCGGCGCCTGCCGGAGGAGCAGCACGTCCTGCGACACCGACTCGGCTGTCGCGGCAAAGAGCGCCTCCACCTCGGGAAAGTGGGCGAACAGCGTACGCGGGCTGACGCCGGCAGCCTCCGCGATCCGCGAGGTCGTCGGGGCCATCTCGCCCTGCTGGATCAGCGAGCGGTGCGCAGCCACGATCGCCGCACGCGTCCGGGTGGAGCGCTCGTGCCGCCCGTCCGAGCGTCGCGTGGCGGTCACGGTCGTCAGAGTAGGACCTCCGATGGCACCGGGAGCGACGCCGCTCAGGCAAACTTCTGTCTACAAATATGCCACAACATCTTGACAGCGACTTGTGAAGTACTGACAGTGGCTCTGCAGATAGTGGTTCGCCTCACAGGACGAAGGGCCCCCGTGCCGTACCGCCGCTACGCCCCCGCCTGGTTGCTGGCCTCGACCCTGCTCCTGCTCGTGGCGATCGCCCCTTCGCGGGGCGCGCAGCAGAGCGCCGGGTCCTCGTTCGCGCCCTTCGACGCCGCCACTGGTGCCTCCGTCGTGCCCGGCGCGGCCGGTGACCCGCTCGCGCCGGGCGCCGC
>JAOPVV010000219.1 GCA_025966005.1 Frankiales bacterium | reverse complement strand
CCGGCATCGGCGAGCGGTCCGGCGAGCGCCGGCCACGACCGGTACACGTCCGCCGGCCCGGCGGCCAGGGGCGCGCCTCGGCGGACGGCTTCGGCGGCCGGCAGCGGGTCCTGCACCGACAGCGCCGCGGGCGCGAAGGCGCTGGCGGCGCCGGTCTCCAGGAGCATCCGCCCGTCGTCGTCGGTCAGCCAGACGGCGACGCTGCCGCCCCGGGTGGCCCGGCTGAGCGAGCGCGTCAGGGCCGACGCCACGTCATGGGGCTCGAGCGCCGACTGGCAGGCCTCGCGCACCTCGTGCAGCAGGCGCAGCCGGGCCGCCGACTGCTCGGCGCGCTGGCGGCTGCGCCGCAGGTCCTGCTCGTACACCGCCCGTGACCGGGTGCTGAACAGCGAGACGTGCACCGGGCCCGGGCGTCCGTCCGGGGTCAGGTGCTGCTCCGCCGTGACCAGCACCGGCAGCGGCGCGCGGTCGACGGTGGCGAGGTCGAGCGCCATCCCGTCGACGCGCCCGGCGACGTGCAGCAGCGCCCGGTAGTGGGTCTCGTAGAACAGCAGTGCGCTCGGCGTCAGCAGCTCGGAGAACAGGTGGCCCACCACGTCGCCGCGGTCGCGGCCGATCCAGCGCAGCAGGGTCTGGTTGACCCGCACCACCGTGCCGTCGGCGGACGTCGACAGGTACCCGCAGGGGGCCTGGTCGTACAGGCTCTCCGGTGTCATGCCCGCGTCGTCCTCGCTCACGTCCCGGCGAACCTCCGCACGGCCTCGGCCACCTCGGCCGGTGCGCTCATGTGCGGGCAGTGCCCGGTCGCCTGCAGCACGAGCAGCTCGCCGCGCGGGAGGTGCTCGGCGACGTACTCCCCGATCGACTCCGAGGCCAGCGCGTCCCGCGTGCACTGCAGGACCAGGGCCGGCACCACCGCCTGGTCGAGGTCGGCGCGGTTGTCGGACAGGAAGGTGACCTCGGCGAACTGCGCGGCGATCTGGGGGTCGGTCCGGCAGAACGACCGGGTCAGCTCGGCCGCCATCTCGGGGTGGTTCTCCCCCATGATCACGGGGGCCATCGACTCGGACCACCCCAGCCAGTTGCTGTCGAGGACCTCGAGCAGGCCCTCGATGTCCTGGCGCGTGAACCCCCCGCGGTAGCCGGTCACCTCGTCGTCGAGGTAACGCGGTGTCGGCGCGACGAGCACCAGCCCGGTGACCCGCTCGGGCAGGTGGGGGGCGGCGAGCACGACGGTCATCGCGCTGACCGAGTGCCCGACCAGCACGGCGTCGCGCAGGTCGAGCGCCTCGCAGACCTGGACCAGGTCGTCGGCGTACCCCTCGAGCCCGTCGTAGCGGACCGGGTCGTACGCCGCCGGGTCGGAGTCGCCGGCCCCGATCTGGTCGAGGGTCACGACCCGGAACCGGTCCTCGAGCAGCGGCAGGACGAAGCGCCACACGGCGGAGTCGCAGCCGAAGCCGTGCAGCAGCACCAGCGGTCGTCCGGCCGGGTCGCCGGAGAGGCGGACGGCGTGCCGGAGCAGCACCCGCTCGGCGTCGGGCTGCGCGACCGTCACGGTGGCCGTCCGCAGGTGTGCCGACACTGCCACCGCCCGCACGGCAGTGGTCCCGTGCCTGGTCCGCGCTGACCACCGCCGCCGGTGCCGATGCCAGCGGCGGCGCAGCGACGCCGTCCGCGTGCCACCTGGCCAGCATGCACCCACCGGCTCGAGAACGGCACCCCCCTCGGGAGGGCGTGACCGACACCGGCAGGCCCGGTGGGAGCTCAGGTGGGGCGGGTCGGGCTCGAACCCACGACCGAGAGATCATGAGTGCTCGACCTAGCGTGACGGACCAGTCCGCATGACTCGCGTCCGTGCCGACATCCTCTACCTGGCAGCAGGACCGATGCCGACCACTGCCAGAAGCATCGAGCCGAAAGCCGACAGTGCGGGCCCATTCCGTGCCCACATCAGGCAGGACGCCCGCCGGCTCCGATGCCCTAGTCAACGCGTCCATTTACAGTCCGTGTGTGATCTCTGACGATGTGTTACGTCGCAGCGCCGCCCTTGGCGTCCGAGTGCAGGCCGACCGGGCCGCCGTGAGGGCGCTCGCAGCGCGGCGCCAGGCCGTCAGCCGGGAGGCTCGCCGGGTCGTAGCGAACGCCAAGAGGATCCAGGCCGAAGTCCAGCAGCTGCTTGACGCTCGGACGGTGTCGTCAGATCTGCGTCGACCGCCCGGGGATCCTCGGTAGCCGGTCGCCGTCGAGCACCACCACCAGCACGACAGCGCCCCTGCCCGCCCGAGGCGGTTTCAGATGGTCGCTGCAACACCTCGAACTGAGGAGTTGCAGCGACCGTGTCGTTTCAGGGCCAGGGGCCCGATCGTTGGTCGGTGTTGAAGGCGGCGTTCTTGCTGTCGTTCGACCGCACCGGCAGCGTCACCGAGTCCGCTCGTGAGTTGGAGATCAACCGGAACACGGCCTTTGCGTGGGCCAGGGCAGCCGGGCTCAGACCAGCCGCGCCAGGGCCGGCCCTCCA
>JAOPVV010000196.1 GCA_025966005.1 Frankiales bacterium | reverse complement strand
GGGGGCGGCAGCGAGGTGGACGAGCCGGCTGTCCCGGGCCCGGCCGGTCAGGCGCCCGGGCGCGTCCTTCTTGCCGGCCTCGCCCACGAGCACCTCGACCCGCCGGCCGACCTGCTCGGCGTACCCCTCCGCCGTGATCCGGTCCTGCAGCACGACCAGGCGGTCGAAGCGCTCCTGCACGACCTGCTTGGGGACCTGGTCGGCGTAGGTGGCGGCCGGGGTCCCGGGGCGGGGTGAGTACTGGAAGGTGTAGGCGCCGGAGAAGCGGCTGGCCTCCACGACCCGCAGCGTCTCGGCGAAGTCGGCCTCGGTCTCGCCCGGGAAGCCGACGATGATGTCGGTGGTGATGGCGGCGTCCGGGATCGTGGCTCGGACGCGGTCCAGGATCGCCAGGAAGCGCTCGGACCGGTAGCTGCGGCGCATGGCCTTCAGGACGGCGTCGGACCCGGACTGCAGCGGCATGTGCAGGCTCGGGCAGACGGCCGGGGTCTCGGCCATGGCCTCGACGACGTCGTCGGTGAAGTCGCGCGGGTGGGGGCTGGTGAAGCGGACCCGCTCGATGCCCTCGACCGCGCCGACCGCCCGCAGGAGCCTGCCGAACGCCTGCCGGTCGCCGAACGAGCGGCCGTACGAGTTGACGTTCTGGCCGAGCAGCGTGACCTCGAGAACTCCCTGCTGGGCAAGGACTTCCACCTCGCGGAGCACGTCACCGGGACGGCGGTCCTCCTCCTTGCCGCGCAGGCTCGGGACGATGCAGAACGTGCACGTGTTGTCGCAGCCGACGCTGATGGACACCCATGCGCTGTAGGTCGACTCGCGCCGGGCGGGCAGCGTGCTGGGGAAGACCTCGAGCGACTCCTTCAGCTCGACCTGCGCCTGCTCCTCGACGCGGGCGCGCTCGAGGAGCACCGGCAGGGACCCGACGTTGTGCGTGCCGAAGACCACGTCGACCCACGGCGCCTTCGTGGTGATGAGGCCCTGGTCCTTCTGCGCGAGGCAGCCGCCGACGGCGATCTGCATGCCCGGCGTGCGGTCCTTCACCGGCTTGAGGTGGCCGAGGTTGCCGTACAGCCGGTTGTCGGCGTTCTCCCGCACGGCGCAGGTGTTGAAGACGACGACGTCCGGCGTCGCGCCCTGGACGACCGGCGAGTAGCCGGCCTGGTCGAGCAGGCCGCTGATGCGCTCGCTGTCGTGCACGTTCATCTGGCACCCGTAGGTGCGCACCTCGTACGTCCGGCTCACCCGGCCAGCCTAGGTGTGGCCTCGGGTAGGCTCGTTGCAGAGGGGAGTACTTCCCAAGCGCGTCCCGGTCAGTACGGCTGTCCAGAGCGGCAGCCCCGGGCGCGCACCTGCTGCGGCAGGTGAAGGAGACCTCGGACCGAGCACCACCTTCCGAGGAGGACCGTGTCCCCGCACAGCCTTGCCCAGCCCGCACTCGCCCAGTCCGTCGAGAGCGTCGCCACCCCCGGCCTCTGGGCCGCCGTGATCGGCGCCGTCCTGGCGCTGCTCGTCCTGGACTTCCTCATCACCCGCAAGCCGCACGAGGTCTCCATGAAGGAGGCCGCCGGCTGGTCGGCGTTCTACGTCGCCCTGCCGCTGGCGTTCGGCGGCTACGTCTGGAACCGCTTCGGCTCCGAGACCGGCGTCGAGTACCTCACCGGCTACCTCGTCGAGAAGTCGCTGTCGGTCGACAACCTGTTCGTCTTCATGCTGCTGCTCGCGGCGTTCGCGGTGCCCGTGGCCCTGCAGC
Organism: Frankiales bacterium; assembly: GCA_025966005.1. Lineage (GTDB taxonomy): Bacteria > Actinomycetota > Actinomycetes > Mycobacteriales > SCTD01 > SCTD01. Next base: position 1,876 of record JAOPVV010000196.1, on the reverse strand, counting down.
AGCGGGTGCTGCTGTACGGGATCGTCGGCGCGCTGGTCCTGCGCGGCATCTTCATCGCACTCGGCGCCGCCGCCCTCGACCGCCTGTCGTTCGCGTTCCTGCTGTTCGGCGGCGTGCTGCTCGCCACCGCGGTGAAGATCCTGCGCGACCAGCGCAAGGGCCACGGTCACACGGTCGACGTCGACTCGATGCGGTCGGTCCGGCTGCTGCGCCGGTTCATGCCGGTCACCGACGACTACCGCGGCCCCCGGCTCACGGTGGTCGAGCACGGCAAGCGGGCCGCCACCCCGTTCGCCCTCGTGGTCATCGCCGTGTTCGCCACCGACGTCGTGTTCGCCGTCGACTCCGTGCCCGCCGTCTACGGCATCACCGGCGACCCGTTCCTGGTGTTCGCGACGAACGCCTTCGCGCTGCTCGGCCTGCGGGCGCTGTACTTCGTCCTGCAGGGCGCGCTGTCCAAGCTGGTCCACCTCGGCTACGGCCTGGCCGCGATCCTGGGCTTCATCGGCGTCAAGCTGGTGCTGCACTGGGCGCACGAGACCTGGGCCGGCGTGCCCGAGATCCCGACCTTGGCCTCGCTCGGCGTCATCGTCGGCATCCTCGCGCTGACCACCGCGACCAGCCTGGCCGCCACCCGCGGCGACTCCGCCGCCGGGCACGACGAGCGCGACGAGGTCCCGGCGCAGATCCCGTAGCGCCCGGCCGGGTCAGTGCGCGATCTCGGTGGTGCGGGTCTCCCGCACCACCGTGACGCGCACCTGCCCGGGGTAGGTCAGCTCGTCCTCGATCTGCCTCGCCACCTCGCGCGCCAGCACGAGCGCCGCGGCGTCGTCGACCTGCTCCGGCACCACCATGATCCGCACCTCGCGGCCGGCCTGGACGGCGTACGCCCGCTCGACCCCGGGTCGGTCGCCGGCGATCCGCTCGATCCGCTCCAGCCGCTGCACGTAGCTCTCCAGCGACTCGCGACGCGCGCCCGGACGGCTGCCGGAGCAGCTGTCGCTGGCCTGGGTGAGCACCGCCTCGATCGTCTGCGGCGCCACCTCGTCGTGGTGGGCGGCGATGGCGTGCACGACCTCCTCCGGCTCCCCCAGCCGGCGCGCGAGGTCGGCGCCGATGGCGGCGTGCGTGCCCTCGACCTCGTGGGTGAGGGCCTTGCCGATGTCGTGCAGGAAGGCGGCGCGCTTGGTCAGCGTCGGGTCCATCCGCAGCTCGGTCGCGAGCATGCCGGCCAGGTGGGCGGTCTCGACCAGGTGGCCGAGGACGTTCTGGCCGTACGACGTGCGCAGCCGAAGCCGCCCGAGCAGCTCGACCAGCTCGGGGTGGAACTCGCGGAGGCCGACCGCCAGGACCGCCTCCTCCCCCGCCCGGGCGCTGCCCGCCAGCACGGCCTGGCGGGCCCGCTCGTGCACCTCCTCGATGCGCGGCGGCGAGATGCGGCCGTCCTTGACCAGCTCGGCCAGCGTGAGGCGCCCGATCTCGCGGCGCACCGGGTCGAAGCACGACAGCAGGACCGAGTCGGGGGTGTCGTCGATGACCAGGTTGACCCCGGTCACCTGCTCGTAGGCGCGGATGTTGCGGCCCTCGCGGCCGATGATGCGGCCCTTCATGTCGTCGCTGGGCAGCTGCAGCACCGACACGGTCGACTCGGACGTCTGCTCGCTCGCGACCCGCTGCACGGCGTCCGCGACGATGCCTCGGGCCCGCACCTCTCCCAGCTCGCGTGCCTCGGCCTCGATGTCGCGCACGGTCAGCGCCGCCCGCCGGTGGGCGTCGGCGGTGACGGCCTGGACGACCTGCGCCCGCGCGTCGTCGGCCGACAGGCCCGACGCCTGCTCGAGCAGCGCCAGCCGCTCGGCGTCCGCGGCGGCCCGCA
>JAOPVV010000175.1 GCA_025966005.1 Frankiales bacterium | reverse complement strand
TCGGCGTGCCCGCGGCCGCGGGCGCCGGGGCGATCGCCGGCGGGGTCGTCTCGGCCCTGGCGCTGCGCCGCCGTCGCAGCTCGCGCGGACTGCTCTCCGTCCTGGGCTGAGCTGCCGCTCCCCAGCGGCGGCCGGTCCTCAGAAGAAGATCGAGCGGCGCTGCATCAGCAGCGTGTACAGCGTCGACTGGATCGTCTCGCGGACCTGGTCGGTGAGGTTGAAGACCAGCATCGGGTCCTCGGCCGCGGCCGCGCCGCCGAGCGAGGCGGTCTCGATCGGCTCGCCGAACTCGATGATCCACTTCGACGGCAGCGGCACGAGCCCGCCGAGGCCGAGCAGCGGGAAGGTCGGGGTGATGGGCAGGTACGGCAGCCCCAGCAGCCGGGCCAGGGTCTTGACGTTGGCGAGCATCGGGTAGGTCTCCTCGGCCCCGACGATCGAGCACGGGATGATCGGCGCGCCGGTGCGCAGGGCCGCCGCGACGAAGCCGCCGCGGCCGAACCGCTGCAGCTTGTAGCGCTCGCTGAACGGCTTGCCGATGCCCTTGAAGCCCTCCGGCCAGACCCCGACGAGCTCGCCGCCGGACAGCAGCCGCTCGGCGTCGGCGTTGCAGGCCAGCGTCTTGCCGGCCTTGCGGGCCAGGGGCGCGACCACCGGCAGCGAGAAGACCAGGTCGGCCGCCAGCATCCGCAGGTGGCGGTGGGCCGGGTGGTGGTCGAGCAGCGCGAGCGAGGTCATCAGCGCGTCGATCGGGATCGTGCCCGAGTGGTTCGCGACGACGAGCGCTCCCCCGGTGTCGGGGACGTTGTCGAGCCCGCGGGTCTCGACCCGGAACCACTTGTCGTACAGCGGGCGCAGCGGCGGCAGCAGCACGCGGTCGGTGAGGTCGGCGTCGAAGCCGAAGTCGTCGACCTCGTAGTCGCCGGTGACGCGGCGGCGCAGGAACGCCAGCCCGCCGGCGAGCTTGCGCTCCCAGTCACCGCCGTCGCGCTCGGCGACCGGCGGCGCCAGCGGCGCGCTCTCCCCCACCGGGGGCGTGTCGCCGTGCAGCGGGATGACCTTGCCGAGCTCAGCCACGGAGGGCTCCCGGGGTCGCGACGGGGCGGCGGCGGGACAGCGCACCGAGGACGAGCTGCTCTGCGGAGGAGGCCACGGCAGGCAGGCGGGACGGCTGGCGGGCGTCGACGAAGTCGTCGAAGGCCTCGGCCGTGGGGCGCGGGGACCAGCCGAGCTCGGCGGCCAGGCGGGAGACGTCGGTGACCCGGCCGTGCTCGAGGTAGCGCATCTGCTCCGGGGAGAAGTCGACGACGCCGGCGGTCCGGAAGGCCCGGGCCACGAGCGAGACGGCCGGCGACGGGACCGGCACCGCCGCCTTGCCGAGCCGGCGCAGCGCCTGCGACAGCAGCAGCACGCCGGAGCCGCCCACGTTGAAGATGCCGGGGTGGTCCTCGACGGTGGCGCGGCGCAGGACCTCGATGCCGTCGTCCTCGTGGCAGAGCTGGACGCGCGGGTCGAAGCCGAACACGGTCGGCACGACCGGCAGTCCGAGGTAGCGGGTCAGCGGGGTCTCGATCGCCGGGCCGATGAAGTTGGTGAAGCGCAGCAGTGACAGCGACACGTCCGGACGGCGCCGGCCGAAGCCGCGCACGTAGCCCTCGACCTCGACGGCGTCCTTGGCGTAGCCCGACTTGGGCAGCGAGCGGGGCTCGACGTCCTCGGTGAACATCGCCGGGTCGCGCGGCGAGCTGCCGTACACGGCGGTCGTCGACTTCACGACCAGCCGCCGCATCGTCGGCGCCTTCTGGCACGCCGCGAGCAGTTGCATGGTGCCGATGACGTTGATCTCCTTCATCGCCGTGCGGCCCCCGGCTCCCAGGGGCGTGGCGATGACGTTCATGTGGACGACCGTGTCGACGCCGGCCTGCGCGATGACCTTGGCGATCAGCGGGTTGCGGATGTCGGCCCGCACGAACTCGGTGCGCCCCAGCCCGGCGCTCTGCTGCGGCCTCGGGGCGACGGTGTCGACCCCGATGACCCGCTCGATGGACGGGTCGGCGGCGAGCACACCGGCGAGCCGTCCGCCGAGGTAGCGGCTGACACCGGTGACGAGCACGACGCGTGGGCCCATACGGGTCATCCTAGAGAGGCACGATCGGCGAGGGGTGTGACGCTCAGCGCTTCGCCAGCACCTGCGGCTCGGGCGGCAGCACGACGGGGCCGCGCCCGGGGGCGGTCCGGCGCGAGATCACCAGCGGTTCGCCGCGGCCCGCGCGCAGGCGCGTGCCCGCGCTCCCCTGGTTGACCGCGATGGTGATCGTGCCGAACGAGTCCTCGCAGACGACGACCCGCCCGCGACCGGCCTGCCCGTAGGTCTCGAGGAACGGCACGACCATGCTCTTGCCGCTGCAGCGCAGCTCGACGTCCTCGCCGAGCTCGATGCCGGCGCCCTCGAGGTGGGCCCGCTCGAGGTTGAGCGTGAGGTTGCCGAAGTGGTCGACCTGGACGACCTCGCCGTGCACGTGGTCGGCCTCGACGGTCGGCGGTCGGACGGCCAGGCGCTCGAGTTCGTCGACGTCGAGCGGGCTGCCGACCTGGTCGAGGGCGAGGCCGTCGGCCAGCCGCGCGGCGACCGGCGAGAACACGTCGCGCCCGCGGAAGGTGCGCGCGGGCTCCGGGTGCCACAGGCCGGGGTTGTCGAGCACGTGCGCCGCGATGGCGCCGCCGGCGACGTCCCACGCGAGCGACGTCAGTCCGTTGTCGGGCGAGACGAAGGTGCTGCCATCAGCGGTACGCACGGCGACGCCCCGCGCCGGGGTGGCCCGGAACGGGTCGACCAGCGCGAGGTGCACGGCAGGGACCGGCAGGTACGGGACGGCGGAGGCGAGCGCAGCCGCCCCCTGCTCGACGTCCTGCGGCTGGACCAGATGCAGGACGTCGAGCACCCGCACGTCGGGAGCGGTGCGGGCAATGACGCCCTTGCACACGCCGAGGAAGGCGTCCTCGAAGCCGAAGTCGGACAGGAACGTCAACCACTGCGCCACGGACGCCTCACCTTCGCCGAGAGGGTGCGGAGGCTACTTCTTGTTGCGACGCTGGACGCGGGTCTTCTTGAGCAGCTTGCGGTGCTTCTTCTTGGCCATCCGCTTGCGGCGCTTCTTGATGACGGAACCCACGTGCGTACCCCTGAGTCAGTGCGTGCGAGATGTCGGAACCGCTGACACTACCCGCGCGGCGGATCAGCCCGTCGAGCCGAACCCGACCTGCAGGTACTCGTGCACCGCCCGTTCCGGGACGCGGAAGGACCGGCCGACCCTGACGGACGCCAGCTCACCGCTGTGCACCAGCCGGTAGACGGTCATCTTGGACACGCGCATGACCGCGGCGACCTCGGCCACCGTGAGGAACCTGATCTCGGACAAGCTGGACATCGTCGTTGCACCACCGTCGGCACGCGTCGCGGCCACCGGCTTCCCCACCAGCGGCATCGGACACGCACGTGCTGCGTGAGGGTATCGGTGCAGGAGTGATCGCGGAAGTCACCCGGACGGCCCAGTCCTCGTGCGGCCGTCTGCCGCGCGTCACCAGGTGGTGAGGAAGCTCGACAGCGGGTCGTAGAGGTGCGGCGCGACGTTGTCGTCGAGCGGGACGGTGACGATCGAGCGGCCCTCGTGCTCGGCGACGAACAGCGCCGGGTCGTTGGAGTCGGCCATGCCGAGCACCTCCAGCCCCGCCTGGACGGCCGCGCCCGCCCACCCGTGGTCGGCCACGACGAGGTCCGGCGGCTCGGCGCCGTCGGCCGATAGCGCCTCGAGCACCGCGCGCATCGGCTCGGGATCGTGGGTGTGCAGCAGCTCGCCGCCGGACGCCAGCACGTGGACGCCGTTCAGCGTCCGGACGTGGCGCGGTCGCCCGCGCCCCCAGGACTCCGGCCAGGGCCAGGTCCAGCTCATCGGCGGGACGACGACCTCGCACCCGGCGGCGCGCAGGGCGGCCGCGACCTGGAGGTGGATCGCGAGGACGCCGGTCGGGTGGCCGGTCGCGACGAGCACCCTCTCCTGGCCGGCGGCGGCCTTGGCCAGCCGCACCCGCCAGCGCTCGAGCTGCCCCAGGGTCAGGTCGGGGTCGATGGTGTCGGCGCCCGCGAGGTGGCCGGGGTCGGCGACGATGCCGCAGCGCTCCGCCATGACCGCGACGACCTCGGCCGGGGTCCACGTGCGCAGCGGCACCAGCCCGAAGGCGTACTTGTCCAGGCCTTGGGCCATCCGCTCGGCATTGCGCAGGTTGTCCTCCCGAGGCGTCGCGACGTCCCCGGCGATGCGGCTGCGGACGAGGTGCTGCCTCAGGTGGCCCGGGCTCAGGTGGCGCGGGCTCACGTGGTCCGAGCTCACCCCTGGGCCGCCATGGGGTCCAGGCCCAGGTGGGGGAACACGGCCTCGCGGGTCTCCACGACGGCCCGGTCGGCCGTGTCGTCCGGGTCGCCCGTCCCGCCCTCCCACGGCACGAAGGCCCCGGTGTGTCCGTCGGTGAGGTGCGTCGGGCCGTGCTCGTCGCCCTTGCGCAGCGCGATCTCGCGCCAGTCGCCGGGGGTGGCGCCGTCGACCGGTCCGCCGCCGACGACCTCGGCCAGCAGGTGCGTCCACGCGCGGGGGACGACCTGCACCGGCTCGTAGCCGCCGCCGCCGACCGCGATCCACCTGCCGCCGCAGAGCTCGTGGGCGAGCTCGTGCAGGCGGCGGTAGGCGACCCGCTGGCCGTCGATGCTCATCATCAGGTGGGCCAGCGGGTCGAGGGCGTGGGTGTCGCAGCCGTGCTGGGTCAGCATCACCTCGGGCCGGAACGCGCGCAGGACGGGCGGGACGACCGCGTCGAACGCGCGCAGCCAGCCGGCGTCGCCGGTGCCCATCGGCAGGGCGACGTTGACGTTCGCGCCGACCCCCTCGCCGGCGCCGACCTGGTCGGCCCATCCGGTGCCGGGGAACAGCGTGCGGCCGCTCTCGTGCATCGAGACGGTGAGCACCCGCGGGTCGTCGTAGAAGGCGGCCTCGACGCCGTCGCCGTGGTGGACGTCGACGTCGACGTACGCCACCCGCGTCGCGCCCTGCGCGAGCAGCCAGGCGATCGCCACCGCCGGGTCGTCGTAGACGCAGAAGCCGGACGCCCGGTCGCGCATGGCGTGGTGCAGCCCGCCGGAGATGTTCAGGGCGTGCTGCGACGCGCCGCTCCACACGGCCCGCGCCGCGTCGACGCTCGCGCCGGTGACCAGGGCCGCCGCCTCGTGCATCTGGGCGAAGATCGGCACGTCACCGGTGCCGAGGCCGTACTTGAGCGAGAGCCGTCCGAGCAGGTCGTCGGGAGCGCGCTTCACCGACGCGACGTACATCGGGTCGTGGACGAGCTGCAGCAGGTCGTCCGGCGCCGACGTCGGCGCCCGCACCACGACGCCCGGACGGTCGAGCACGCCCAGCTGCCGGGCGAGCTCCATCGTCAGCTCGAGCCGCAGCGGGCGCAGCGGGTGGGTCGGGCCGAAGTCGTAGTCGGTGAAGACCGGGTCCCAGATGATCGTCGTGCTGTCACTCATGGTCGGACCTCCGTCCGTGGCGACTCATGGTCGGACCTCCGTCCGCGGCGACTCATGGTCGGCCTCCTCATCGCGTGCCCTGCCGTCGACTGTGCCTCATCCTCCCGCGCGTCATGCCCACGGCGGCTCACTCGGTCCGCAGGGCGACCACGGGGTCGAGCCGTCCCGCCCGCCTCGCCGGCACGACGCCGAAGAAGATGCCGACCGCGGCGCTGACCGTGAACGCCAGCACCGGCGACCACCAGGCGATCACCGCGGGGAGCTGGTCGAACGCCGCGGACAGCCCGAGCGAGCCGCCCACCCCCAGTGCGATCCCGATCAGCCCGCCGATCGTCGTCAGCAGCACCGCCTCGAGCAGGAACTGCAGGGTGATGTCGCGGGTGCGCGCGCCGACCGCCTTGCGCAGCCCGATCTCGCGGGTCCGCTCCCGGACGCTCACGAGCATGATGTTGCTGACCCCGACGCCGCCGACGAGCAGGCTGATCCCGGCGATCGCGGCCAGCACGGTGGTGAGCAGGCCGAGGATGCGTCCGACGGTCCCCAGGATCTGGTCCTGGGTGACGGCGCTGAACTCCTCGTCCGGGTAGCGGTCGGCCAGCACCGCGAGGGCCGTGCGGCGGACGTCCTCGATCTGCTGGGTCGAGGGCGCCTTGAGTGCGAAGGCGTCCACCCGCATGTCGCCGAACAGCCGCTGGGCGGCGGTGATCGGGATGTGGACCTCGTTGTCGCGGTCGGCGCCCAGGCTCGAGCCAACGGTCTGGAAGACGCCGATGACCCGGAAGCGGACGCCGCCGACCGAGACCGTGCGGCCCAGCGGGTCGGCGCCGTCGAACAGGCTCTCGGCCAGTCCGCTGCCGATGACGGCGACCCGGCGGCGGGTGTCGACGTCGCTCTCGCGCAGGTACTGCCCGCGCGCCAGCGGCCGCACGAAGACCTCGGGGACGGCGGGGTTGGTGCCGTTGACGGTCACGAACGCGCTGTTGCTGCCGAACCGGACGGTCTCGCCGCTCGAGAGGGTCACGGCCACCCGGCCGGGCATGTCGAGGGCCCGTCCGATCCGCTCGGCGTCGCCCAGCTCGAGCCGGCTCTTGGTCGGCGCGCTGCCGAGCTCGAGGCGGCCGGGGACCACGATGACCAGGTTGGCGCCGAGGCCGTTGACCTGGTCCTCGACCTCCTGCTTGGCGCCGGTGCCGATGGCGACCAGCACCACGACCGCCGCCACACCGATGACGACGCCGAGCATGGTCAGCAGGCTGCGCAGCCGGTTGGCCCGCAGCGCGGTGACGGCCACCCGCCACGCCTCCGCCAGCCTCACGGCGCAGCCCTGCGCACTACCCCGCCCGAACCGTCCGCCCAGGGCCGCCCAGCTCGCGGTTCGGGCGGGGTGGTGGGCACTACCCCGCCCGAACCGCGCGTGCGGCGGGCCCTGGCGCGCGGTTCGGGCGGGGTGGTGGTGCTGGTGGGGGTGGGGGTGGGGGTGGGGGTGAGGGTGGGGTTGGGCTCGAGCAGGCCGTCGCGCACGCGGATCTGGCGGCGGGCGCGGGCGGCGACGTCGAGGTCGTGGGTGACCAGGACGACGGCGACGCCCTGCTCGGTGTTGAGCCGCTCGAGCAGCCCCATCACCTCGTCGCCGGTGCGGGTGTCGAGGTTGCCGGTCGGCTCGTCGGCCAGCAGCACCTGCGGGTCGCCGACCAGCGCCCGGGCGATCGCGACGCGCTGCTGCTCGCCGCCGGACAGCTGCGCCGGACGGTGGTCCAGGCGGTGGCCCATGCCGACCCGCTCGAGCGCCTCGCGAGCCCGCCGCCGCCGCTCGCCGCGCTTGAGCCCGCGATAGACCAGCGGCATGGCGACGTTGTCGACCGCGCTGGTGCGGCCGAGCAGCTGGAAGGCCTGGAAGACGAAGCCGATGGTGGCGTTGCGGACCTGCGCCAGCTCGTCCTCCGACAGCGTCGCGATGTCGCGCCCGCCGACGCGCAGCACTCCGGTCGTCGGCCGGTCGAGCCCGCCGAGCAGGTGCATCAGGGTCGACTTGCCGGAGCCGGACGGCCCGACGACGGCGGCGCAGTCGCCCTGCTCGACGGTCAGCGAGACCCCGCGCAGCGCCTGCACCGTGACGCCCTCGAGCTCGTAGGCCCGCGTCACCTCGACCGCCTCGAGCGCCGGTGCGCTCACGACCTGACGGCCTGCCCGTCGCTCAGGCGGTCGGCGTCGCGCACCACGACCCGGTTGCCGGGCGCGAGGCCGGCCAGCACCTCGACCAGGTCGTCGCCCTGCGCACCGAGGCGGACCTCCCGGCGGACGACGCGTCCCTGCTCGACCACGAAGACGGCGTCGCGGCCGGAGTCGCGGACGACCGACGCCGACGGCACGGCGATCGCGCCCTTGGCCGTCCGGACCTGCAGGTCGACCACCGCGCTCATGCCGGGGCGCGGGGCGGGCGCCGGTCCCTCGCCGGAGACGGTGCCGGCGCCGAGCTCGAGGCGGACCCGGTAGGTGACGCCGCCGCCGCTGCTGGCGGTCGGCGAGACGTCGACGGCCCGCACCGTGGCGGTGTACTGCGCGTCCGGCACCGCGTCGACCTCGACGACCGCGGGCGTACCGGGCTCGACCAGCAGGACGTCGGTCTCGTCGACCTCGGCGGTGACGGTCAGCCCGCCGAGGTCGGTGACGGTCAGCAGTGGCGCACCGCTGCTCACCGCGGTGCCGACGAGCAGCCCTTGGCTGACGGTGCTGCCGGACGCTCCGCCGGACGCGCCGAGCGCCGCGGAGGCCTGGCCCTGCACGGCGGACGGGAGCCCGGCGATCAGGCCGGCCAGGTCGCCGCCACCGGGAGCAGGGGCCGACCCGCCGGCCCCGAGCGTCACGACCCCGGCGATCGGCGCCCGGACCG
>JAOPVV010000156.1 GCA_025966005.1 Frankiales bacterium | reverse complement strand
ACGAGCCGCCGCCGGGACTCCCGGCGACGGCTCGTGCGTGACTTTCGTCGTTAGGTCCGCCGACTTACGTCGCCAGCACCCGGCGGTGGCGGTGGGATTTGAACCCACGGAGGAGTTGCCCCCTCACACGCTTTCGAGGCGTGCTCCTTCGGCCGCTCGGACACGCCACCGCAGGAGACTCTAGCGAAGCCCGCGCCGCTGCTCGAAGAACGACCGCAGCAGCTCCCCGCACTCGTCGGCCCGCACGCCCGAGACGACCTCGGGACGCCAGTTCAGACGGCGGTCGCGGAGCAGGTCGAACAGCGACCCGGCGGCCCCCGCCTTGGGGTCGTTGGCGCCGTAGACCACGCGCGCGACGCGGGACAGGACGATGGCCCCGGCGCACATCGTGCAGGGCTCGAGCGTCACGACCAGGGTGCAGCCGGTCAGGCGCCACTCGCCGACGGCGGCCGCCGCGGCCCGCAGGGCCAGCACCTCGGCGTGAGCCGTCGGGTCGCCGCTGCCCTCGCGGTCGTTGTGCCCTGCACCGAGCACCGTGCCGTCCGGGGCGAGCACCACCGCGCCGACCGGGACGTCGTCGTGGCCGGGAGCCCGCCGGGCCTCCGCCAGGGCGAGCGCCATGGCCGAGGCGTCCGGGCTCACCCCTCGCGCAGCTGCTCGAGCGCGTCGAGGCAGCCGGCCCGCTCGCACAGCGCGGTCAGCACGTCCGCGGGCAGCAGCCCCTCCTCCGCGCATATCTCGACGAGTTGCTCAGGCGACGTGCCGAGGTCGGCCAGCACGCCGGTGTCGCCGACCGGCTCGGCGATCGGCCGGGTGCCCTCGTCCTCGTCGTCGTCGTCGGGCTCCGGGACCTCGGCGTGCTCCCACAGCATCGCGGCGACGTCGCTCTGCTGGACCGCGCGCCGGTCGGACAGGAACACGCGCGGCTCGCCGAGGCTGCCGACGCCGCCGTCGACCCGGACGATGCCGACGTGCTCGTCGTCCTCCTCGAGCAGCAGCAGCGCAGGACCGGGGCCGTCACCGGTCAGGTCGCGCAGCAGGTCGGCGACGGCCTCGAGGTCGTCGAGCTCGGACAGGTCGAGCTCCACACCGGTCCAGCCCGAGTCGGTGCGGGCGAGCGCGGCGGCGAAGTAGGACACGGTTCTCCTGGTTCGGGGGTGGTGCGGGCCGGGGCTAGCCCATGAGCGCGTCGACTACCCGCTCGAAGCGGTCGGCGAACCCCAGGCGCCGGGCCAGGGCGCTGAGCATCTCGTCGGCGTAGGCGTCGTCGTCGGACAGGATGGCACCCATCTCCATGGCGTCGAGCCCCATGTCGTCGAACACGCCGAGGTCGCCGGCCGGCCAGACCTCCGCGCGCTCGTCGTCGGCCGGCACCTCGAGGTCGAGGGCGTCGAGCACCTGCGCCGCGAGGTCCCACTCGACCGCCGCGGTCACGTCCGAGAGCAGCAGGCGCACCCGGCCGACCTGGACCCGGACGACGACGAAGAACTCGTCGGCGACGTCGACGAGGGCGAAGGCGCCGTTCTCGCCGGGCTGCTGGCCGACCGCGGCCACGAGGCCGTCGAGGTCGCCGGTCAGGACGTCCGGCAGGACGTCGACCTCCCACCGGCCCTCGACGTGCGCGCAGATGACGGCGTACGCGTCGCTCTGGCTCTGCGGTGCCGGCACCGTGCACCCCTCTCGCCCGTCCACACCTGCGGCGCAGGTGACACGACTCTCGCAGACCCCGACGGGTCCGGGCGGGCCGCCCTTGTTCGTTCCGGGCCGGAAGGGGGCAGGGGTCCGGCCAGACCGCAGCACCGCACCACCACCGAGAGACTCCCTGGAGGAGACCCCATGACCGAGCGCAACACGCTTGCCCACGCCCTGCACGACATCGGCCTCGCCGCCTGGTTCGGCGGCTCGCTGATGGGCGCCGTCGGCGTCAACGGCGCGGCGGCGGACGTCGACGACCCGCGCCAGCGGGCCCGGGTCGCCAACGCGGGCTGGGCTCGCTGGACCCCCGTCAACCTGGTCGCCATCGGCGCCCACCTGGTGGGTGGCGCGCAGCTGCTCAAGGCCAACAAGGGCCGCGTCGCGACGCAGAAGGGCGTGCTCGCGAACACCAACGTGAAGCTGGCGCTGACGGCCGGTGCCCTCGGCGCCACCGCGTACGCCCGCGTCCTCGGCCAGAAGATGCAGAAGGCCGGCGACGTCCCGGTCGCAGGCGGCACCGACTCGCTGCCAACCACCCCGCCCGCCGTGGCCAAGGCGCAGAAGCAGCTCTCGGCGCTGCAGTGGGCCATCCCCGGCCTGACCGGCGCGATGCTCGCGAGCTCCTCGCTCCACGAGGAGCAGCAGCGCCCGTCGCAGGTCGTCAGCGGCGTGCTCAAGGGCCTGCCGTCCACGGTCGGCACCGCCGCCACCGGTGCGGCACTGGCCGCCAAGCACAAGGTGCAGGACGCGCTGTAGTCCTCCGCTCCTGACGAAGGCCTCCGCGCTCCTGTGCGGGGGCCTTCGTCGTGCGGGAGGACGTCAGCCGACGGCGGGCGCCGGTTCCGGCGACGTCGGGGCGCCGACCTCCCCGAACATCGACTGCGCGGCCGCGATGCCGGCGACGACCCCGGAGGCGGCGGCCACCAGGGACAGCTGCAGGCCGGGCGTGAGGTCACCCGCCGCGTACACGCCCCTGACCGTCGTCTCGCCCCGGCTGTCGACCGCGACGTGACCGGCGTCGTCCAGCTCGCACCCCAGGGAGACGGCCAGGTCGGTGCGCGGCTGGTGGGCGACGGAGAACAGCACCAGCGAGCACTCCAGCAGCTCGCCGCCGTCGAGCTCGACCCCGACGAGATCGCCCCGTGGGCCGACGAACCGGACCGCGTCGCGCTCCAGCAGGGTGATGCCGTTCTCCTGCAGCGTCCGCCGGCAGTCCTCGTCGCCCCGGAACGCGATGCCGTTGGTGACGACGGTGACCGAGCACGCCCAGTTCGTCAGCGTGGTCGCGAACCCGACCAGGTGCGGGTCCCAGCCGAGGGCGACGACGTGGCGGTCGCGCGCCTCGTAGCCGTCGCAGGCCGGGCAGTGGAACACCGACGCCCCGTAGTGCTCGAAGAACCCGTCGACCGCGGGGAACGCGTCCTTCACGCCCTGGGCGAGCACGAGCCGGTGGGCCAGCAGGTCCTCGCCGACCTCGAACAGCCTGTCGTCGCGCCGGCGCACGTCCTCGGCCACCTCGTAGCGGATCTCGGCCGTCGGGTAGGCGAGCACCTCCTCGCGCCCCTTCTCCAGCAGATCGGCCGGCCGCTGCGGGTCGCGACCGAGGTAGCCGTGCGACTGCTCGACCTGCTTGTTGCGGTAGTCGCGCGAGTCGAGCACCACGACGGAGCGGCGGTAGCGGGCGAGCCAGGACGCCGCGGCCAGGCCGGACGGGCCGCCGCCGATGACGACCGCGTCGACCTCGTGCCTCATGAGGCCTCCAGCAGTCCGCGGGCCGCGACCGCCTCGAGCGACAGCGTCCGGTAGCCGACCTCCTCGAACAGCACGACGATGCGGTCGCCCTCGTAGCGCATCACCACGCCCGACCCCCACTGCGCGTGGACCACCCGCGACTGCAGGGCGTACGGCGACGAGCCGGCGTCCGCCTGCTCCTCGGCGGTGCCCGCCGCGCAGGTGTCGCACCGCCCGCACGGCTCGTCGAGCGTCTCGCCGAAGTACGCGAGCAGCAGCTGACGCCGGCAGCCGGTGGTCTCGGCGTAGGCCCGCATCATCTCCACCCGCGACTGCTCGACCCTGCGGTGCGCCTCGGCGACCTCCGCCGCCGCCTGCGCCGCCTCCCGTGGGGACAGGTCGGCGTCCGCCCGGGCGATCGCGCCGTCGGCCCGGACGTCCAGCGCGCCGGCCTGCTCGAGCAGGTTCACCAGGCCGGCCAGCCGGGTCGGCGCGACCTCCATCTCCTCGGCCAGCTCGGTCGGCTCGACCGGCCCGTCGGCGTGCTCGACGAGGGTGACGACCTTGCGCAGCGCCGTCTCGTCGACCCCGCCGCTGGCGAAGAACCTGCGCAGCCCGAGGTCCTCCTGCCGGTAGTACAGGGCTGCGACGGCCGGCTCGCCGTCGCGGCCGGCGCGTCCGACCTCCTGGTAGTAGCTGTCGAGCGAGTCGGCGACCTCGGCGTGCACGACGAACCGCACGTCCGCCTTGTCGATGCCCATGCCGAACGCGGTGGTCGCCACGACGACGTCCAGGCCGCCGGTCATGAAGCGCTCGTGGACGTCCTCGCGGTCGGCCGCGCGCATCCCCGCGTGGTAGGCGCCGGCGTCGATGCCGAGCTCGCCGAGGGCCTCGGCGTAGGCCTCGGCGCTCTTGCGCGTGGCCGTGTAGACCAGCCCCGGCTTGGCCTCGCCCATGGCCCGCAGCACGACGGCCTCCCGGCGCTGGTCGTCGTCGCGGAACGCCTGCACCTCCAGCGAGAGGTTCGGCCGGTCGAAGCCGCTGACGACCTGCACCGGGTCGTCCAGGCGCAGCCGGCTGATGATCTCGTCGCGGACCGGCGGACTGGCCGTGGCCGTCAGCGCCAGCACCGGCGGACGGCCCAGCCGCTCGACGGCGCTGTGCAGCCGCAGGTAGTCGGGCCGGAAGTCGTGCCCCCAGGAGGAGATGCAGTGCGCCTCGTCGACGACGAACAGCGACGGCTTCGCGGCCGCCACCGCGTCGAGGACCTCGGGCTTGGCCAGCTGCTCGGGCGCGAGGAAGAAGAACTCCACCTCACCGGCCCGCAGCGCCTCGAACGCCTGCTCGCGAGCGCGGTCGCTCTGGCTGCTGTTGGCTTGCACCGCGGTGGCCTCGCCGCCCCGCGCGAGCAGGCCGGCGACCTGGTCGCGCTGCAGGGCGATCAGCGGGCTGACGACGACCGTCGGGCCGTCGAGCAGGAGGGCGGGCACCTGGTAGACGGCGCTCTTGCCGGAGCCGGTGGGCATGACCGCGAGGGTGTCGCGGCCGGCCATCACCGCTTCCATGGCCTCGAGCTGGCCGGGGCGCAGCGCGTCCCAGCCGAAGGCCTCGCGGGCGGTCCGCCGAAGGGCGGCAGAGGTGGTTCGGGACGTGCGCTTCACCGACGGTCTCCGGGGGTCGAGGGGGACGTGCGCCGGCCCCTACCCAGCCGGTCGCTGGTCAGCCGCCGAGGTGGCGAACACGACTCAGCCGCGGGTCGTGCGGGCGTGCAGCAGGGCGCGGGCCCGCTCCAGCTGCGCCTTGCGGGGCCGCAGCCGCGCCCGGAGTTCGGCCGCCTCCCGCAGCGCGTCGAGGGTCTGGAGGCGGCGCCTGCGGCGCTCCTCCTCCTCCGGGGTCCTGCTGCTGTCGGCCACGACCGCCTGATACCCCGCGGCGCGGGCCCGACGACCCGGCTCCGGAGAAGACACAGCACTGTCACCCGACGGTCGGTCGTACGCTCCTGCCATGACCGAGATCGACACCCGTCCGGTCGTCGACCCCCAGCTCGACGACGGGGACGACGACGACCGCTACAGCCACTACGTGCGCAAGGAGGACATCCTGCGCAGCCAGGTCGACGGCACCCCCGTCAAGGCCATGTGCGGCAAGATGTGGCTGCCCGGCAAAGACGCCGAGCGGCACCCCGTCTGCCCGGTCTGCAAGGACATGATGGGCATGCTGGAGAGCATGCAGTGACCGTCGCCGCGCCGGTCCCGGCATGAGCGAGACGGTCCTGGCGGTCGACGTCGGCGGCACGAAGATCGCCGCGGGCGTCGTGGACCGCGACGGCAACCTGCTGCGGTCGGCCTCCGTGCCGACCCCCCGGCAGGACGACCCGGAGGCCGTCTTCACCGCCCTGCTGGGCGCGGTCCGCCGGGCCGAGCCGGCCGGAGCGCTGGCCCTGGGCGTGGGCTGCGCCGGTCCGATGACGGCCGGCGGCGAGACCGTGTCGCCGCTGAACATCGCCGGCTGGCGGGGCTTCCCGCTGCTGTCCCGGCTCCAGAAGTCACTCGACCTGCCGGTCGTCGTCGACGGCGACGCCAAGGCCCTGGCCGTCGGCGAGGGCTGGAAGGGGGCCGGCGCGGGCGTCGCGAGCTTCCTGGCGATGGTCGTCTCGACCGGGGTCGGCGGAGGGCTCGTCGTCGACGGACGGCTGCTGCACGGCGCCGACGGCAACGCCGGCCACGTCGGGCACGTCGTCGTCGTGCCGGACGGCGCGGTGTGCGGCTGCGGCGGGCGCGGCTGCCTCGAGGCCGAGATGAGCGGGACGGCGATCGCCCGCCGCACCGGGGCTCCGGCGCAGAAGGCCCCGCTCCCCGAGGTCCTGCGGGCGGGCAAGCTGCTCGGCCAGGGCCTCGCGTCGGTCGTCAACCTGCTCGACCTCGAGCTCGTCGCGATCGGCGGCTCGGTCGCGCTCGGCTACGGCGGGCCGTTCTTCTCCGCCGTCTCGCGCGGGCTGCACACCACCAGCCGGCTGGGCTTCACGCAGGACTGCCGGATCGAGCCGGTCGGCCTGGGCGCCGACGGGCCGCTGATCGGTGCCGGAGCGCTCGCCTGGCAGCAGCTCGGCCACGACGTCGGGACCCGCTAGAGACCGGGCGCTCCCCACACCGGGAACCAGCGCGACAGGTCGGGCTCGACCCGCAGGTCGTCCCCGAGGGCCGCGCGCACCTGCAGCTCGAGCGCGGTGTCGCGCTTCTCGCCCGGCAGCGGCACGAACGGGTAGGTCGTCCCGCGCTTGTAGAGGTAGACCAGCCCGACGGTGCGCGGCCGGGCGTCGACCTCGCCGGCGAAGGCGACGACCGAGCACAGCAGCGACGGGCCGAACCCGGCCCGTTCGTAGGTCGTGTTCGCGGCGTGCAGGGCCGTCACCACGTCGGCGAGCCGGTCACCGGTCGTGCGCGCGGTCGTCCAGAGGTAGCCGAACGCGTCGCGGGTCGTCTCGGTCGGGGCGTCGAGCCCGAGCAGGCCCTCGACCTCCGCCTGCGCCGCGGCGAACGACGCGCCCTCGGCCGGCTTGACGCAGACCGCGCCGACACCGGTCGGACGCAGGCCGGTGGCCGCCTCGAGCGCCACCGCCGCCGACGGCAGCGCGAACAGCGCGTCGAGGTCCGGCGGGGCCGGCTTCGTGCGTCCCAGCAGCGCGTCGAGGAACCCCACGGTCAGCCCGCCATCTCTGCCAGCTGGGCGAGCCGGCGCTCCAGCGACGGGTGGGTCGAGAACAGCGACGACAGGCTGAACCCCTGCGCCAGTGCGGGGGTGAAGAAGAAGGCGTTGAACGGCTCGGCCGCCCGCAGGTCCCGGGTCGGCACCCGCGCCATCTCGCCGGTGATCTTCGTCAGGGCGCTCGCCAGCGACGACGGGCGGCCGGTGAGCAGCGCGGCGGTGCGGTCGGCCGACAGCTCGCGGTAGCGCGACAGCGCCCGGATCAGCAGGAAGCTGACCGCGTACACGATCGCCGAGACCAGCACCACGGCGAGCACCACCGGCAGGCCGTTGTCCTTCTCGCGCCGGCCGCCGCGCGGCACCCCCCCGTACATCGTGGCCTGCAGGGCGAACCGCGTGATCAGCCCGGCGAGCACGCCGAGGAACGACGCGACCGTCATGACGGCCACGTCGCGGTGGGCGACGTGCGAGAGCTCGTGGGCGAGCACACCCTCGAGCTCGTCGGTCTCCAGCCGGCGCACGAGCCCGGTCGTGACGCAGACGACAGCGCGCTTGGGGCTGCGCCCGGTCGCGAAGGCGTTCGGGACGTCGCTGTCGGCGACCGCCACCCGCGGCTTGGGAGTGTCGGACAGCGCGCAGAGCCGGTCGACGACACCGTGCAGCTCGGGCGCCTCGTGGGGCTCGACGACCCGGGCGTTCATCGCGTAGAGCGCCACCCGGTCGCTCGCGACGTACTGGAAGGCGAAGAAGCCGCCGACCACCAGCAGCACCACGACGGGGCTGATGCCGTACCCGATCAGGACCCCGACGGCCACGACGTACACCAGGCCGAGCAGGAAGACCACGACCAGCATCCGGGTGGTCAGCTCGCGATCGGCGGCGTACCTGCCCCGGCGACTCACCCGGGTACCAGGCCGTCGCCGTCGAACAGCGCGCGCACCTCGGCGACCGTCGCACCCACCGGCGGGAGCACCACGTCGGACGGCACGAGGGCGTCGTCGCGCAGGGCCGTGCCCCGGGCTCGGACGGCGTCGTGCAGGGCGAGCAGCGCTGCGGCGAAAGCCGTCTCGTCGGCGCCGTCGACGGCCTGCTCGGCGACCAGGTCGAGCGCGTTGAGGTCGTCGAGGGCGCTGTCGGGCACGTCGAGCTGACCCTCGCCCATGATGCGGACGATCACGACTGCTCCTGCGCCGGGAGCGGTCCGGGCAGCGGGCGGGCCTGCTTGAGCCGGGCCAGCTCGGCGTCGACCCCGCCTCCCGACAGCTCCTCGAGCCGCGCCAGGGCGGCGTCACCGGGCGACAGCGCACCGGTCGCGGTCAGCTCGTCGAGGGCCTGCGCCCGGGCCTGCATGACCTCGGTGCGGTCGCGGGCCCGCTGCAGCGCGAAGCCGACGTCACCGAGCTCCTCGTCGACCCCGGCGAGCGCTGTGGTCGTGCGCGACCGGGCCTCGGCGGCGGTGTAGCCCGCGGACAGCGCCTCCTTCTGGCTGCGGAACGCCTCGACCTTGGCCTCGAGCCGCTGCACCGACAGCTGCAGCTGCTCCTCCTGGTGGCGCAGCTGGCGCTCGGCCGGCCCGAGCTCGTCCACCTGCGCGACCAGGCCGGCGTGCTGGGTGAGCAGCTCGCGGGCGCGGTCGTCCTGGCCGGCGCCGACCGCGGTGACGGCCTGCGCGTGCAGGTCGTCGGCCCTCGCCTCGAGCTGGCGCAGCTGGAGCTCGAGGCGCTTGCGCGACGTCGTGACGTCGGCCGCCCCGCGGCGGGTCTGCTGCAGCAGCGCGACCTGCCGCTCGTACGACGCGTCGAGCTCGACCCGCGGGTCGTCCTCGCCGTCGCCCTTGAACAGCGCCGACAGCCGCCTGCCCAGGCTCACCGCGTCCTCCTGCCGTCGTCGTGCCGCCGCTACAGCGTGTACGACGAGCAGTCTGCCCGTCGCGTGCCCTACAGCTCGTCGCCGACCAGCACCGGCTCGTTGACCAGGTCGACGCCGAACGCCTCCCGCACCCCGTCGCGCACGGCCCGGGCCACGGCGAGCAGCTGCGCGGTGGTGCCGCCGCCGCGGTGCACCAGGGCCAGCGTGTGCTTGCCGGAGATGCCGACGGGGCCCTCGAAGGCCCCCTTGGCGAAGCCCGCGCGCTCGATCAGGAAGGCGGCCGACACCTTCACCCGCCCGTCGACGTCCGGCCAGGTGGGGACGGGCCCGTCGACCTGCGCCTGCACGAGGGCGACCTGCTCCGGGGTCAGCCGCGGGTTGGTGAAGAACGACCCGACGCTGCGGGTGTCGGGGTCGGTCGCGTCGACCACCATGCCCTTGCCCTTGCGCAGCCGGAGCACGGCGTCGCGCACCTGCTGCAGCGGCGCGCGCTCGCCGACCTCCACCCCGAGCGAGCGGGCCAGCTCGGCGTAGCCCACCTGCGCCGACAGCGCGGCGGGCTGCAGCGCGAACGTCACCGCCAGGACGACCCACCGGTCCGGTGCGGACTTGAACGCACTGCTCCGGTAGGCGAACTCGCACTGCTCGGCGGTCAGCTCGACGACCTCGCCGGCCTCCCGGTCGTACGCCCGGACGCAGGTGACGGTCTGGGCGACCTCCTGGCCGTAGGCGCCGATGTTCTGGACCGGACTGGCCCCGACCGACCCCGGGATGCCGGACAGCGCCTCGAGACCGGCCAGCCCCTCGGCGACGGTGTGGGCGACCAGCACGTCCCAGTCCTCGCCGGCGGCGACGGTCAGCAGGACCCGGTCGCCGGCCGGGTCGGCCGACAGCCCGTGCAGGGCGACCCGCACGACGGTGCCGTCGAACCCGGCGTCGGGCAGGACCACGTTGCTGCCACCGCCGAGCACCAGCAGCGGCCCGTCCGCGTCGCGCACCGTGGCGACCAGCGTCGCCTCGTCGTAGACCGTGACCAGCCGGCGGGCCGGACCGCCGAGGCGCAGGGTCGTCAGCGGGGCGAGCGGGGCGTCGCGGCGGTCGAGCACCCGGGCAGCCTAGGCAGGTGCCGCCACGGCGAGCCGCGACGAGCGGTGGTGGCGCACCAGGTCGTAGGTGAACAGCGCCAGGCCGATCCAGACGAGGACGAAGCCGACCAGCTTCACGACCGGCAGCGGCTCGCCGAACAGCGTCACGCCGAGCAGGAACTGCATCGTCGGGGCGAAGTACTGCAGGATCCCCAGTGTCGTCAGCGGCACCCGGGAGGCGGCCGCGCCGAACAGCAGCAGCGGCACGGCCGTGACGACGCCGGACAGCGCCAGCAGCGCCATGTGGCCGGGCCCCTCGCTGCCGAACGTCCCGCCGCCGACCACCAGGACGTACACCGCGGCGACCGGGAACAGCACGCCGGTCTCGATGGCCAGGCCCTCGACCGCGCCGACACCGGCGGTCTTCTTCAGCAGCCCGTAGGTGCCGAACGAGAACGCGAGGACCAGCGCGATCCACGGGGGGCTGCCGTTCTCGACCGTCAGCACGAGCACGGCGACGAGGGCCGCGCCGAGCGCGGTCCACTGCGCCGGGCGCAGCCGCTCTCTCAGCACGAGCACCCCGAGCAGCACGGTGACGATCGGGTTCACGAAGTAGCCGAGCGAGGTCTCGACCACCTGGTCGGAGGTGACGCCGTAGATGTAGGTGCCCCAGTTGACCGCGACCACGACGGCCGCCAGCGACAGCTGCGCGAACCGGCGCCGGTCGCGGACGGCAGCGCGCACCTGCTCCAGCCGGCGGGTGACCGCCAGCAGCACCGCCACGACGACCAGCGACCACAGCACCCGGTGGGCCAGCACCTCGAGCGCGGACGACGGCTCGAGCAGCGGCCAGTACAGCGGGAACAGCCCCCACATCAGGTAGGCCGACGCACCGTAGATCGTCCCCCGGCGCGTCGACGTCACGGGGCGACGGTAGAGGATCGGCCGGTGCCCCTCCCCCCGCACCTGCCCGAGAGCCGCCTTCCCGACGAGCTGGCCGCCCAGCTGCCCGCGTCGACCCCGCCCGCTCCGTGGGACTGCCGGGTGCGCGCCACGATCTGGGTGCAGCGGGCGCCCTCACCGCTCCCGAGCAGCTCGCCGTTCGCCGGCCGGGTGCACGGGGTCGCCGTGGGGATGCTCGTCGACTACCTCGAGTCGCCGGTCGGGCCGTACCGCGAGGTGCTCGTCGGCCAGCTGCTGCGCGGCACCGTCCTGCCTGTCGTGCACGTCCCGTTCATCGCCGTCGACTCGCTGCCGTCGGTGCACGGCGGTCGCGAGCACTGGCAGCTGCCCAAGGCGTTCGCGACCTTCGACGGGCCGACCGCCACGGGCGACGGCTGGTCGGTGACGGCGCAGCCGCGCGCGTACGGCCTGCGCTTCCCCGTCCGCGGGCCGTTCGGTGCCGACCAGGGCTCCGGACGCGCGACGACCCGGCTGCACGGCACAGCGCGGCTGGCGAGGGTCGACGTCCGGACGGCCGGCCTGACGATCGGCCCGTGGCTCGACGACGGGGTGCGCCACGGCCTGGTGGCCGAGGGCCGGATGGTCGTGGCCGCCCCCGCGTAGGGCCACTACCCCGCTCGAACCGTCCGTCCAGACCCCCTCGAGCTCACGGTTCGAGCGGGGTAGTGGGGGTCTGGGGTCAGCGCCAGGTGGTGCGCAGGCGGCTCGTCACGGCGAACGGGTCCTCGCCGCGCAGCAGCTCGAGCAGCGACGCGCCCTCGGGGTCCTTGGCGAGCACCAGCCGGCCGGCGCCGACATGGGTCCGCCAGGCGGACTCGAAGGCCGCGACCCGGGTCTTGTTGCGGCCCAGCCAGGTCGGGACGGCGTGCCAGGTGACGGCGGCGTCGACGGTGCGACCGAGCGCACGTGCCCGGGCGAGCCGCTTGCGGTCGACGTCGGCCGCGGGGGTCGGCAGCACCAGCCGCGACACCAGCCAGCGCGGCTCGCCGAGCGGGGCGAGCAGCTCGTCGAGGCAGGCCGCGAACAGCTGCGACTGCGCGGTCGGCGCCTCGAGCTCCAGCGCCAGCCAGCCGCCCTTGCCGGCGGTCAGCCGGACACCCGCCGCGCCGACCTGGGCGCCGCCGGCTCCGAGCAGCGCGTCCGCGACGGCCTCGGCGAGCTGGCGCAGGCTGGCGGTCTGGCCGTCGACGGGCAGGTCCTGCAGTGCCCTGAGCTGCGCGCGGTAGCGGCGACCGGCGACGGCACCGCCGACGACCAGCCCGGCGCCGAGACCGGCGG
>JAOPVV010000139.1 GCA_025966005.1 Frankiales bacterium | reverse complement strand
GACGTCTTCCACGCCACCAACTTCGTGCTCCCGCCGCTGCGCCGGGCGCGGGGCGTCGTGACGGTGCACGACCTGGCGTTCCTGCGCATGACCGAGACGGTGAGCGCGGCGAGCGCCCGGTACCGCGTGCTCGTCCCCCGGTCGGTGCGGCGGGCCCGGGTCGTCCTCACCCCGAGCCGGGCCGTCGCCGAGCAGGTGCGCGAGGCGTACGCCCCGACAGTGCCCGTGGTCGCCGTCCCGCACGGCGTCGACCCGGCCTGGTCCAGCGCCCCGCCGCCCGACGACGCCCTGCGCCGCCGGCTCGGGCTGCCGCGCGAGTACGTCGTGTTCGTCGGCACTCTCGAGCCGCGCAAGGACGTCGCCACGCTGCTGGCCGCCCACCGGCTGCTCCCGGACGCACCGCCCCTCGTGCTCGTGGGGCCGGCCGGCTGGGGCGCCCGGGCCGACGTCAGCGGCTGCGTGACGCCCGGCTTCCTGTCCGACGACGAGCTGCGACCGGTCGTCGCCGGCGCGTCCGCCCTGGTGCTGCCCAGCCGCGACGAGGGCTTCGGGCTGCCCGTCCTGGAGGCGCTGGCCGCCGGAACGCCCGTCGTCGCCAGCGACCTGCCGGTGCTGCGTGAGGTCGGCGGTGAGCAGGTCACGTACGCCCCCGTGGGCGACGTCGAGGCCTTCGCCGAGGCCCTGCGCTCCGTCCTGGCCGGGCCCGGCGACGCGGCCGCCCGTCGCAGCCACGCCGCCGGCTTCACCTGGGCGCGCTGCGCGGAAGGGCACCGGGCCGCCTATACGCTGGCCGTGTCCTGATCCCGAACCTCTCGAGGTGCTCCCCCGTGCGCTTGGCCGACTCGATCCTCACCCAGGTGCACACCGGCCACAGGAAGCTCACGGAGCGGACGTGGTCCAAGGGCAGCGGCGACCGTCGTACCCGCACCTGGCCCGAGGCGGCCGAGAAGAGCCAGCTGCGCGGCGTCACCAGCGTCTGCAACATCTGCGGCTGGCGCGGCCGCGGGTTCGAGGGCGTCAAGCACAGCGAGTCGGCCCTGTGCCCGGTCTGCGGCTCCATCTCGCGCGACCGGTTCCTGTACTGGTGCTGGACCCAGCGCACCGCCTACGACCCGCGCGCCGCCGTCCTCGAGACCTCGCCGCGCATGGGCCAGCTCTACCGCGACCGGATGGCCGAGCGGGTCGACTACACCGCCAGCGACTACGACGAGTCGGCTCACAAGGCGGTCATCAAGCTCGACCTGCAGGACATGGCACTGCCCGACGCCTCCGTCGACGTGGTGCTCACCCCGCACGTGCTCGAGCACGTCCCGGACACCGGCAGGGCGCTGTCCGAGCTGTTCCGCGTCCTCAAGCCCGGCGGTCACGTCTTCCTGCAGATCCCGCTGCCCCAGGCCAGGACGATGGTCCCGACCGAGCCGGAGTACCACGGCGACTGGACGCTGGTGTACTTCCGCTTCGGCTGGGACCTCGCCGACGTCATCCGCTCGCACGGCTTCGCGTGCGACACCCTGGTGACGTCCGAGCTGCGCGACGCCGCTGCGCACGGCCACTGCTGGGTGCACGACGGGCCCGACTGCGACGTCGACGACCTGGTCGCCGGCGCCGACCCGGCGGCCATGACCGTCATCGCCGACGCCGCGCAGGCCGAGCGGCACGGCTTCCAGCCCGGCTACCAGTTCGTGACGTTCGACCTGCACAAGCCCCGCTAGGGGAGCGTCACCCGGGCGGGTCAGCCCGCCCGCAGCACCAGCAGGAACTGACCGCCGCCGGCGTCCACGGACGTCGTCACGTCGAGGTCCGGGGCGAAGCGCGACAACCGGTCGAGCAGCCAGGCGGAGGCGGCGTCGGCGTCGGACCGGCTGGGGCAGCGGGCCACGACCTCGCGGCCGCCCTTGCGGCTGAGCCGCTCGACGGTCGCGACGATGGGCGCCGGATCGACCACGAACAGGTCGGGCGACCACGCCACGACCGGGGTGACAGCGCCCTTGCGGGTGTTGCAGGCCCGGTGCGCGAGCCGCTCGACGCCGCTGGCGCCGCCCTTCTTGCCCTTCTTGGCGACGGCCCCGCCGTCGACGCTCGGGCCGCGGTCGGAGTTGACCGACGCGTCCGGGTCGACCGGCTCGTCGCACAGCCAGCAGCGCCAGCCGTCGCGGGTGCCGACCTCGTCGAGGGTGCTCATGGCGCAGACGATCTCACGACCCCGGCGGAGCGGCCGGCGCGGTCCGCAGCGCCGCCCGCTGCCGCGCCTGGCAGACCGCCCGCTGGATCGGGGTGCCGCGGCACACCGGCGCGTCGACGACGACCTGGGCGCTGTAGCCGAGGGCGGTGTCGTCGCCGGCGCGGCCGCTGAGGCGGACGGCGTAGCTGCCGGCGGGCACCGGTCGCCCGTCGGCGGTGAGGTCCCAGGAGAAGGCGACGGACGGGTCGGAGCCCGTGACCGTCCGCAGGGCCGCGCCCTTCGCGTCGAGCACGGTGGCCGTCCAGCTGACCGGCCCGAGGGTCGTGGCCGACACGGTCACCGGGCCCCGGGAGGCGAGCGGGAACACCGTCTGGTTGATCGACGGCTCGACGAACCCCGCCCCGAGGTCGGCCTGCAC
Source organism: Frankiales bacterium (assembly GCA_025966005.1). GTDB lineage: Bacteria > Actinomycetota > Actinomycetes > Mycobacteriales > SCTD01 > SCTD01. The sequence goes on along the minus strand of JAOPVV010000139.1, from coordinate 2,883 downwards.
GAGGTCACGGATCGCCGGCATGCGGGCGTACGTGGTCGCGCCGGGGCACGACGTGCTGCCGGCGTCGCGGTGGCCGCTGACGACGTCGAAGGTGGCCTTCGCCCCCGCGCTGTACTTGCTGGTGCCGCCGCCGGCGGAGGTCAGGACGGCCGTGCCCTTGGGGTCCCGGTAGGCCGAGCCCAGCTTCCAGGCCAGGACCTTCGACAGCATCCCGACCGTGGCCGTCGACGGCGCGACGGTGGAGAAGTCGCCGAGTAGCGAGACGCCGAACGAGTCGGTGTTGAACCCGCCCGTGTGGGCGCCGACGACGTAGCGGTCGATGCCGCCGGCCCGGCCCTCGTACGCCCGGCCGTACCGGTCGACGAGGAAGTTGTAGCCGATGTCGGACCAGCCGTTGCTCTTCACGTGGTAGGCGTAGATCCCGCGCACCATCGCCGCCGCCTGGTCGGCGGTGTAGGTGTTCGAGCTCGCCGTGTGGTGGACGAAGCCGACCTTGACGGTCCTGTTGTAGGACGGGCTGCCTCGTCGGATCGACTCGTCGGCCCCCCACTGCGCGCGCGTGACGATCGCCGGCTGGGGCGCGGCGGCGGAGGCGGTGTCGCGCGGCAGGGCGACGACCTCGTCCGCGGGCGAGGTGCCCGGGTCGACCAGCTCGATCCTGACGTCCTGCGGCGCAGCGCCGGACAGGCTGCTGACCCTGGCCTGGACGCCGTCCGACGGGCCGGTCCAGACCGGCGCGCTGCCCGCACGGATCGTGCGGCGGGTGTCGACGCTGCCGTCGTCGGGGGCGTCGGCGCGCTCGGCCTCGACGCTCTCCCACGGCGTCCAGCGTCCACCGGTGCGGATGCGCACCAGGACCTCGACCTCGCCGACCGCGTCGTCGTCGCGCCAGGTGACCCCCATGAGCGAGAACGGTCGCGTCGCCGACTGCGGGCTCAGCAGGGACCGCCGACCCGGCGCGGTGCGCAGGGAGGCGGCCGTGTCGACGGTGGTGAGGGGCAGCTGCTGGAGCGACGCCGTCACCGGTCGGGGCGTGGCGGTCGCCGACGTCACGATCGGGAGCGCGACGAGACCGCCGGTGAGCACGGACATCAGGGACAGCAGCACGAGCGGGCGACGCACGAGGAGAGCTCCAGAGCTGGGTGGGCAGCACGGTGGACGGCAGGACGGGCCGGGAGGCTTCCCCACCACCCCGACCGGACCACTGTCGCCCATGAGGGCCGGGAAGGTCGGCATTGCGCCCAGACGTGTCGCCCGGGTGACAGAGCCGTCAGCGGACGGTGGTCGTCCGGGCGCCGGTCGCGCCGCCGTCGGCGCGGGCGAAGAACGTGTGCCGGCCGGCGAGCAGGAAGCTCGTCCGGTAGCGGCCGGCCGCGTCGGCGGTGACGGTCCGGCCGAGGCGGAACAGCGGCAGGTCGCGGGTCCGGCGGCCGGCCGGCTGGAACGACGGCTGGCCGTCGCGCCGGAAGAACACCTGCACGAGCGCCCCCGGGCGGGCGGTGCCGGTCAGGACGACGACGCTGCCGGCGGGGGCCGTGGCCGGGCCGGTGACGGTCGGCGCGACCGTCGTGCGGGTCAGCGCGCCGACCCGCGCCCCGACCACCGGCCGCCGCTCGTACTCGTCGTCGGCGGCGTAGGAGGTCCGGAAGGAGCCGGTCGAGTCGGCCGTCACGGTGCTGCGCACGGGGGCTGCGGCGCCGCGGCGGCGCGACTCCACGACGACGGCGTCACCGGGACGGGCCCTGCCCGAGAGCACCACCCTCGCGCCGAGGGCGGCGCTGGCGGGTCCGGTGAGGACGGGCAGCGTGAGCGTCTGGACGTCCGCGGTCGACGCGCCGCCCGAGGCTGCCCACAGCTCGTGGTCGTCGACCCCGGCGTAGGAGGTGGCGAAGCGGCCGGAGGGGTCGAACGCGCCCTCCCGCACCCGGGTCCAGGTCGCGGCCCCCCGGCGGCGAGCCCAGAGCTGGACCGGGCTCCCCGCGGGTCCGCTGACCACGACGGGCACGGGCGAGCCGGCCTCGACGGCCCGCGGGGCCGCCAGGTCGAGCCGGGGCGCGCCGGGCGGGGCCGTCTCGGTCGGGGCGGAGGTGACGCGGGTCGTCTCCCGCGTGCTGCTGCGCGGCCCGCTGGTGGCGAAGTAGGTCTGGTCGTCGGTGGCGACGTAGGAGGTCCGGTAGGTGCCGTCGGCGCCGAGCACGCCCTCGCGGCGGCGGGTGAAGGCGGTCTCGCCGCGGCGGGCGAACCAGACGTCGACCTGCGCACCCGGCGTGCCCTGGACGACCACCGGGACGGTGCGTCCCGGGATGGCGCCGGCCGGGGCGTACACGTGCAGCCCGTCCGGCAGCGGGCCGGTGCCGGTGGTCCCGATGGCCGACGCCACCGTCGAGGTCAGCGCGAAGTAGTCGTGCGGACGGTCGGCGGTGTAGGTCGCGCTGAACCGGCCCGCAGCGTCGAGGACCCCGCTGCGGCGGCGCACGAACTGGTCGTCGCCCTCGCGGCGGAACCACAGGCTGACCGCCGACCCCGCGGGGCCGCTGGCGGTCAGGACCGCGGTCGAGCCCTCGTCGGCGGTGACCGGCCCGGACACCACGAGCGGGGGGACGGGGACCGTCGGGGCGGCGGTCAGCGTCGGCGTCCGGCGCACCGTGGCGGGCAGGGTGCCCGTGCCGCCTGAGAGCGCGAAGACGGTCCAGTCGTCGTCGACGGCGAACGTGGTGCGGTAGCTGCCGGTCGCCGACAGGACGGCGTCGCGGCGCTTGGTCGCCGAGAGCTCGCCGCGCCGGAGGAAGAACACCTCGACGGCCGCGCCCGGCTGCCCGCCGTGCACCGCCAGCTCGACCGTGGCGCCGGCGGCGGCCGACGACGGCAGCACGACCTGCAGCC
>JAOPVV010000131.1 GCA_025966005.1 Frankiales bacterium | reverse complement strand
GCGTCGGCCTCGGCGCCGACCTCACGGCCGCCGCCGCGGTGCGGGCCCGCGGCTACGACCCCGCCGACGACCTGCGCCGGGCAGCCGCCTGCGGTGCCCGGCTGGTCGGTCCCTCGGACGACGAGTGGCCGGCGCACCGGCTGACCTGGACGGGTGGCGGGCAGCTCCAGCCCCCGCCCCTGTCGCTGTACGTCCGCGGGCCGCACCGCCTCGACGAGGCGGTCGAGCGGTCGGTCGCAGTCGTGGGCGCCCGGGCCGCGACGAGCTACGGCGCGCACGTGGCCACCGAGATGGCGCGCTCGCTGGCCGCGCGGGGCTGGACGGTGGTCAGCGGCGGGGCCTACGGCATCGACGTCGCCGCCCACCGCGGCGCGCTGCTCGCCGAGGCCGCGCCGACGGTCGCCGTCCTCGCCTGCGGGGTCGACGTCGCCTACCCCCGCGGCAACGACCGGGTGCTGGGCCAGGTCGCCCAGCGCGGCCTGGTGGTCTCGGAGGTGCCGCCTGGCAGCCACCCGCTGCGGCGCAGGTTCCTGGTCCGCAACCGCCTCATCGCGGCGCTGTCCGTCGGGACGGTCGTCGTGGAGGCCGCCTCGCGCAGCGGCTCGCTGGCGACCGTCGACCGGGCCCGCACCCTGCACCGGCACGTCATGGCCGTCCCCGGCTCGGTCACGTCGGCCATGTCCTCGGGCTGCCACCAGCAGCTGCGGCTCGGAGCGGTCTGCGTCGGCTCGGCGGACGAGGTGCTCGACCAGGTCGCGCCGGTGGGCAGCGCGCTCGCGCTGCCACCGCGCGGACCGGACACCGCGCGGGACGCGCTGTCCGACACCGTCCGCAGGGTGCTCGACGCCGTGCCGGTCCGCCGCGGCGCCGGCGTGACGACGCTCGCCCGGGACGCCGGGGTCACCGTCCTGGTGGTGCAGCAGGTCCTGCCCCCGCTGCTGGCCCACGGGCTGGTCGAGCGCACCGACGAGGGCTGGCGGCTCACCGCCCTCGGCGCGGGCCGACCCGCGCCCCGGTGACTGGCCGGGGACCGCCCGTCTTCCGGCACCACCCGGTCCGCTGCGGCACGGCGGCTTGACCTGTGCCGGGCGCCGCCGCACCGTGCGACCCGTGACCGGCGCCGGGGCTCGCGACGACGGGCTGGCGCCTGCGTTGGCGGAGGCGCTGGCCGGGTTCGCGCGCCACCTCGAGCTCGAGGTCGGTCGCTCGCCGCACACCGTCCGGGCGTACACCGGTGACGTGGCTGCCCTCCTGGAGCACGCCTGCCGGCTCGGCGCCACGACCCTGCAGGAGCTCGACCTGGCTGCGCTGCGCAGCTGGCTGGCCCGCTCGCGCACCACCGGGGCCGCACGGACGACGCTGGCGCGGCGCGGGTCGTCGGCGCGCGTGTTCACCGCCTGGGCGCACCGACGGGGCCTGCTCGACAGCGACCCTGGGGCGCTGCTCGCGACCCCGAAGGGGCACCGCCCGCTGCCCGACGTCCTGCGCGCCGACGAGGCCGCCCGGCTGGTCGACCAGGTCGACGGGGAGCATCCCGAGGACCTGCGTGACCGGGCCGTCCTCGAGCTGCTGTACGCCACCGGCATCCGCGTGGGCGAGCTGTGCGGGCTCGACGTCGACGACGTCGACACCGCCCGCCGGACCGTGCGGGTGCTCGGCAAGGGCCGCCGCGAGCGCGCCGTCCCGTACGGCGCTCCGGCCGGTCAGGCGGTCGACGCGTGGCTGGTGCGCGGCCGCCCGTCGTGGGCGACGGCGGCCAGCGGTCCGGCGCTGCTGCTCGGCCGGCGCGGGGGCCGGGTCGACCCGCGGGCCGTCCGGACGCTGGTGCACCGGCGCCTCGCCGACGTCCCCGGTGCGCCCGACCTGGGTCCGCACGGCCTGCGCCACAGCGCGGCCACGCACCTGCTGGAGGGCGGCGCCGACCTGCGCAGCGTGCAGGAGCTGCTCGGGCACGCCAGCCTGGCCACGACGCAGCTCTACACGCACGTCAGCGTCGAGCGCCTGCGCAGCAGCTACGCGCAGGCGCACCCGCGGGCATGAGCGCGTTCGCCGTTCCTGCGCCGGACGCGCGCTGGCCCAGGCTAGGCTCGCGCGCACGGCCAGCAGGCCGGTCTCAGCGTCGAGCGGGTGAGGACGAGCCATGACCGTGCGCACCCCCGGCTCCGAGGGCGTGAGCGCCCCCGAGTCCGACGCCCTCGAGGTCCCGGACGCCGATCTCGACGAGGTCGCTGCCCCCGAGGTGCCCAAGTCCGTCCGACGCGGCCGGTACGCCGGCGTCAGCGACGAGGAGCGGGCCGAGATCGAGTCGGCGATCGCCGAACTGTGGCGCGAGTACAAGAGCACCGGCGAGGAGCGGCTGCGCGAGCGGCTGATCCTGCACTACTCGCCCCTGGTCAAGTACGTCGCCGGGCGCGTGGGTGTGGGTCTTCCGCCGAACATCGAGCAGGCCGACCTCGTCTCCTACGGCATCTTCGGGCTGATCGACGCGATCCAGAAGTTCGACCTCGAGCGCGCCATCAAGTTCGAGACGTATGCGATCAGCCGCATCAAGGGCGCGATCATCGACGAGCTGCGCTCGATCGACTGGATCCCCCGCTCGGTCCGCTTCAAGGCGCGCGAGGTCGAGAAGGCCTACGCCGCGCTCGAGGCCCGGCTGCACCGCACGCCGACCGAGGCCGAGGTGGCGGGTGAGCTCGGCATCGCGCTCGAGGACCTGCACACGATCTTCAGCCAGGTCAGCTTCGTCAACGTCGTCGCGCTCGACGAGCTGCTCACCGCCGGCGGCGAGAAGGGTGACAAGCTCTCGCTCGTCGACACGCTCGAGGACACCAAGGCCGAGGACCCGGTGCAGTCCTTCGAGTCCGAGGAGACCAAGTACCTGCTCGCCAAGGCGATCAACACGCTGCCTGAGCGCGAGAAGATCGTCGTGACCCTCTACTACTACGAGGGCCTCACGCTGGCCGAGATCGGCCAGGTCCTGGGCGTGACCGAGAGCCGGATCTGCCAGATGCACACCAAGGCCGTCTTGCAGCTGCGCGGCAAGCTCGCCGACCAGGACGACTGACTGAGCCACCCTCGTCCGGGGCCGACCGCGGGGCCGGCCACCCGTCGTGGCGCGGCGGCCACAGCGAGCCAATGGCCCAGATGGGCCATCGACCTGGTTGATCACGACCGCGCACCCTGTTCATGGCGAACAGGAGAGGCCATGGACAGCAGCCGTGATACCAGTCGTCGCGCCGCCCAGCAGCACGTCGCGGTCGTCGCCGCCGGACCGCCCCGCTCGGCGCGCTGGGCGGCCCCCGCGGCTGCCGCGGCCGCGCTCGGGTCCGTGATCGCTGTGCCCCTGGTGCTCCCGCTCGCGGTCGGGCTGGCTGCGCTGTCACTGCTGATGCTCGGCGTCCACCAGCAGGACCTGCGCGCGGCGTGGCGCTACCACCTGCCCGAGCCCGGCGGTCCGGTCCGCTTCCTTCCCCCGCTGCGCCTGCCGGAGCCGGCCAGCGAGCCCACCCCCGAGCCGGACCTCGTCCCCGACCTGCGCGACCAGGCGCCGGTCGTGGCCCAGGTGCACGTGCCGACCCAGGCCGTGCCGGGGCCCACGGTGCCGCGTCCGCGCGCCGCGCCCGGCCCCGGCCGCGACGGCTCGCTGCGCGTCCGGGTGATGTCCACCCGCCGCTCGCAGCGCCCGCCGGGGTCCGGGTTCCCGACCTGACGTCCCGGGTCGACGTCCGGGGGGCAGGGCGGCCACCCGGACGGGGCCGGTCGCGTCCTGGCGCTTCCCGGGCCGAGCGTGCCCGCGTCTCAACCCGAACGTCGCCGCAGTCGCTCCGCTTCGAGCTCGAGCACCCCGGCCAACGGCGTCGGACCGCCGGTGACCGGGCCGCCAGTGGCGCGGTCGTCGCGCGCAGGATCGTCCGGGCTGACCGACCGAGCGGCTGCTGCGGCAGCCGGTCCCGGACGCAGCGGCGGGCAGGGGAGCGGTCCCGGGTGGCGAAGCAGACCGACGCCCGCCACGAGCGCCGCCACGCCCACCAGCGCCAAGGGCAGCGACTGACCCGCAGGCAGCCACCGGCCGGCTGCACCCTGCACCGGCGAGCCCTGCACCGGCGAGCCGTGCACTGCTGAGCCCTGCGCCGGTGAGCCCTGCACTGCTGAGCCCTGCCCGGGATACCTCTGCGCCGAGGGGCCCGGCCCTCGCCGTTCCTGCGGCGCCAGAGCTCGCGAGCCCGCCGCTGGAGCCACCGCCGAGCCGCGCCAGGCGCCCGCCCCGTCCGAGAGCTGCCGACCCGCCGCCGACCCCGACCGGAGCGATGCCGGAGCGCGAGGCCCGCCCCC
>JAOPVV010000130.1 GCA_025966005.1 Frankiales bacterium | reverse complement strand
GCGCCGGTGACGACCCCGGCCGCCGGGTCGACGGGGTCCTCCTTGCGGGCGCGGCCGGCGCCCAGGCGCCAGGCGGCGGTGCCGACGGCCAGGGCGTCGAGGCGGGCGAGGTGGCCCGACCGCGGGGCCTCGACGACCGCGGTGTGCGCGGCGGTGGGCAGCGCGGCGTCCGGGTCGCCGCCCTGGGCGGCCACCATCCGGCGCCAGACCTCGAAGGCGCGACCGTCCGAGAGCGCGGGAGCGGGGTCATCGGAGCAGCCGCCCAGCGCCAGCATCTCGGTCGCGACGGCGAGGCAGACCTCGCGCAGGTCGGCCGGTCCACCGCCCTGCAGCACCTCGACGGCCTCGGCGACCTCGAGGGCGTTGCCGATGCCGCGGCCGAGCGGGGCGTCCATCGAGGTGAGCAGGCAGACGGTGCGGACGCCGGCGTCGCGGCCGAGCCCGACCATCGTCTCGGCCAGCAGCCGGGCCTGGTCGACCGAGCGCATGAAGGCGCCCTGACCGACCTTGACGTCGAGCAGCACCGCGTCGGCCCCACCGGCGATCTTCTTGCTCATGATCGAGCTGGCGATGAGCGGGATCGACTCGACCGTGCCGGTCACGTCGCGCAGCGCGTAGAGCTGCTTGTCGGCGGGGGCGAGGTCCTCACCGGCCGAGCCGATCACGGCGCCGACGTCGCGCAGCTGGGCGAGGAACTGCGCGCGGGTCAGCTCGCCGTGCCAGCCGGGGATGCTCTCGAGCTTGTCGAGGGTGCCGCCGGTGTGGCCGAGCCCGCGGCCGGACAGCTTCGGGACGGCGACCCCCAGGGCGGCCACCAGCGGCGCCACGACGAGCGAGACCTTGTCGCCCACGCCACCGCTGGAGTGCTTGTCGACGACGGGACGGCCGGTGCCCGACAGGTCCATCCGCTCGCCGCTGGCGACCATCGCCCCGGTCCAGGCCGACAGCTCGCGGGGGGACAGCCCGCGCCAGACGATGGCCATCAGCAGGGCGCTCATCTGCTCGTGCGCGACCTCGCCGCGCACGTACGCGGCGAGCACCCACTCGATGTCGGCGGGGTCGAGCTCGCCGCCGTCGCGCTTGGTGCGGATGACGTCGACGGCGCTGCCCGCCGTCATGCCGGCAGGTCCCGTGCGCCGAACGCGTCCGGCAGCACCTCGGTCATCGGGACGGGGCCGCGCGGGGAGTCGACGAGCAGCTCGGGGCCTCCCTGCTCCCAGAGCAGCTGCCGGCAGCGGCCGCACGGCATGAGCAGCTCGCCGTCGCCGGACCGGCAGGCCATCGCGACCAGCACCCCGCCGCCGGAGGAGTGCAGCTGCGAGACCAGGCCGCACTCCGCGCACAGGCCCAGGCCGTACGAGGCGTTCTCGACGTTGCAGGCCGAGATGACCCGGCCGTCGTCGACGATGGCCGCGGCGCCGACGTGCAGCCGGGAGTACGGCGCGTACGCCCGGCCCGCGGCCTCGACGGCGCGGGCGCGCAGGTCGTCCCAGTCGATGTCGCCGGTCACGTCTGCTGGCCCCGTCTGTAGGGCTGGCCGTCCGCGGCCGGTGGTCGCAGCCGCTGCGAGGCGACGGCCAGCACCAGCAGCGTCACCAGGTGGGGGGTGAAGCCGACCAGCTGAGAGGGCACGGTATCGACGGTGGCGTACCAGAGGAAGAACGCCCCGCCGATGAGCAGCGCGGCGACGGCGAGCGGGATCTTGCGCAGGATCGCCTGCCGGATGGCGACGACGACCAGCAGCAGCGCGACGAACAGCAGCAGGCCGCGGACGGCGCTGCTGGCGCGCAGCTGGACGGCGTCGGCGTAGCCGAACAGCCCGGCCCCGGCGGCCAGGCCGCCCGGGCGCCAGTTGCCGAAGATGACGGCGGCCAGGCCGATGAAGCCGCGACCGGCGGTCTGGCCCTCGCGGTAGATCGAGCCGATGACCAGCGCCGCGCCGCCGAGGCCGGCGAGAGCGCCGGACACGACGACCGCGGCGTACTTCATCCGGTAGACGGCGACGCCCAGCGAGTCGGCCGCGACCGGGTTCTCGCCGACCGAGCGCAGCCGCAGGCCGAAGGCGGTGCGCCACAGGACGAAGACGCTGAACGGCACCAGCAGCACCGCGAGCAGGGTGATGAGCGAGACGTCGCCGGTGAGCCCGCGCAGGATGCCGGCGAGGTCGGAGAGCAGGAACCAGCCCTTGTCCTCGAGGTCGCCGAGCAGGTCGGGGCCGTCCGAGAGCACGGGCAGCGAGACGGTGGGAAGGGCGTCGACGGTCGGCGACTGGGTCTGGCCCGAGCCGAGCGGCCGGTCGTCGCCGCCGTAGGCGATCGACGACAGGTAGCGGGCGATGCCGCCGCCGAGCAGGTTGATGGCCACGCCGGAGACGACGTGGTCGACGCCGAAGGTCACGGTGGCGAGCGCGTGCAGCAGCCCGCCGAGCGCGCCGGCCGCCACCGCAGCCAGGACGCCGACCCACGGGCCGTAGAAGAAGCCGGCCCAGGCGCCGAACCAGGTGCCGAGGATGAGCATCCCCTCGAGCCCGATGTTGACGATGCCAGCGCGCTCGGCCCACAGGCCGCCGAGGCCGGCCAGCCCGATCGGGACCGCGAGGCGCAGCGCGGCGCCGAACGTGCCGCTGCTGGTGATGTCGTCGGCGCCGCTGACCACGCGCACCGTCGAGAGCAGGACGAGCAGCAGCCCGGCCCCCAGCGCGACGTTGCGCGGGCGCACCGACAGTGAGCGGCGACGCCGGTCCCGCGTCGACACCGGCGACTCGCCGGGAGCAGCGGCGGTCACGCGGCCACCTCCGGGTCGACCGCGCGGCGGACGGCGCGCTCGGCCTGGGCGACGCCGATCCGGCGGACCGCCTCGTAGGCCACGACGACCGACAGCACGATCGAGCCCTGCATGATCACGTAGATCTCCGTCGGGACGTCGATGCGCTGCAGGGTGGCCGAGGAGCGCTCGAGGAAGGCGAACAGCAGCGCGCCGATGGCGACGCCGACGGGCGAGCCGCGACCGAGCAGCGCGACGCCGATCCCGGTGAAGCCGAGCCCGGAGGTGAAGTCGAGGCCGTACGCGTACGAGCTGCCGACCAGCTGCGGCAGGCCGACGAGGCCAGCGATCGCCCCGGACATCAGCATCGTCACGATGGTCATCCGCTTGGCGTTGACGCCGCTGGCGACCGAGGCCGACGGCGACAGCCCGGTGGCCCGTAGGTCGAAGCCGAACCGGGATCGGCTCACCAGCAGCCAGTAGACGACCCCGACGACGGCCGCGACCAGGACGAAGCCGCCGAGGCGGGTGCCCTGCGGAGGCTCGACCCCGAAGGCGCGCAGCACCGGGTCGAGGTTCGGGAAGCGGGCGCTCTCGTCGAGGCGCGGCGTGCGGCTGTTGTTGCTGCCCTCGACCCGCTCCTGCAGGTAGGTCGACAGCAGGTAGGCCGCGATGCCGCCGGCGATGACGTTGAGCATGATCGTCGAGATGACCTCGCTGACCCCGCGCGTGGTCTTGAGCACCGCCGCGACGCCTGCCCACATCGCCCCGACGACCATCGCCACGAGCACGACGAACAGCAGGTGCAGCGGGCCGGGCAGGACGACGGCGGCGCCCGCGGCAGCGGCGAGCAGGGCCGCGAGCTGGTACTGGCCCTCGACGCCGATGTTGAACAGGCCCATCCGGAAGCCGAGCGCCACCGCGAGGCCCGACAGGTAGAGCGGCACCGCGTTGTTCACGGTGATCAGCGCCGAGCGCAGCGTGGTGCCCTCCTCGAGCATCCGCGCGTACACGGTGAGGGGGTTGCTGCCGCTGACCAGCAGCGCGATCGAGGCGACGGCGAGGGCCACGACGACGGCCAGCGCCGGCGCGGCGACGGCCAGGCCGAAGCGGCGCAGGTCGAACCGGGAGGTCGCTGCCGCGGTCGGCGGCGGCGTGGGGGCGGGCTCCGGTCGCTCGGGGGTCAGCAGGCTCACGCGGTCGCTCCTGTCATGGCGCTGCCGAGGCTCTCGGGGGTGGTGCTCGCCGGGTCGAGGGTCGCGACGAGGCGGCCTCGCAGCATGACCACCAGGGTGTCGCTCAGGCCGATCAGCTCCTCGAGGTCGGCCGAGACGAGCAGCACCGCCAGGCCGGAGCGGCGGGCCTCGCGCAGGTGGTCCCAGAGCTGGGCCTGCGCGCCGACGTCGACGCCGCGGGTGGGGTGCGAGGCGACCAGCAGCGACGGGTCGCCGCTCATCTCGCGCCCGACGACCAGCTTCTGCTGGTTGCCGCCGGACAGCGCGAACGCGGGGACGCCGACGCCCGGGGTGCGCACGCCGTACTCGCGCACGATCCGCTCGGTGTCGGCCTTGGCGGCGCCGCGGTCGATCCAGAGCCCGCGGCGCGCGGGCTTGCGGCCCTGGTGGCCCAGGATCCGGTTCTCCCACAGCGTCGCCGGCAGCAGCAGGCCCTGGCGGTGCCGGTCCTCCGGGACGTAGCCGATCCCCCCCTCGCGGCGCTCGCGGGTCGACCAGTCGGAGATGTCGCGGTCGCCGAGCCGGACGGTGCCGGTCGAGGCGCGCAGGCCGAGCAGCGCCTCGACCAGCTCGACCTGGCCGTTGCCCTCGACCCCGGCGATGCCGAGGACCTCGCCGCGATGGACCTGCAGCGAGACGTCCTCGACGACCGGCCGGCCCTCGGGGCTGCGCACGGTCAGGTGCTCGACCGTCAGCTCGACCATCGAGGTGACCGTCGACTCGCGGGTCTCGGGGGTGGGCAGCTCGCTGCCGACCATCAGCTCGGCGAGCTGACGGGCCGTGACCGTCCTGGGGTCGACGGTGGTCACCGTGGTGCCCTGGCGCAGGACGGTGACGGCGTCGGCGACGCGCAGCACCTCGTCGAGCTTGTGGCTGATGAAGATGACCGACACGCCCTCGGCGCGCAGGCCGGCCAGCGAGGCGAACAGCTCGTCGACCTCGTGGGGGACGAGCACCGCGGTCGGCTCGTCGAGGATGAGCACCCGGGCGCCCCGGAACAGCACCTTGAGGATCTCGACGCGCTGGCGGTCGCCGACGCCGAGCTGCTCGACGAGGGCGTCCGGGTCGACGCCGAGTCCGTAGCGGTCGGACAGGTCGTTGATGCGCGTGCGGGCGGCGTCGGTGTCCAGGCGCAGCCCCTTGCGCGGCTCGGCGCCCAGCACGACGTTCTCGAGGACGGTCAGGTTGTCGGCCAGCATGAAGTGCTGGTGGACCATGCCGATCCCCGCGGCGATGGCCTCGCCGGGGTCGCGGAAGCGGGCGGGGGAGCCGTTGATCTCGATGGTGCCCTCGTCCGGGCGCTGCATGCCGTACAGGATCTTCATGAGCGTCGACTTGCCGGCGCCGTTCTCGCCGACGACGGCGTGCACCTCACCGGCGCGGACGGTCAGCTCGACGTCGCGGTTCGCGACGACGCCGGGGACGCGCTTGGTGATGCCCTGGAGCCGGACCACGGGGACGGACGGGTCGGTCACGAGGCAGGCTCCGGAGGGGAGGGGTCGGGGGGCGGCGACGGTGCGGCGACTGCCACCGCGGCGCTCTTCCCCTCGTCGGCGTCGACACGCCGTGCGGGCCGGACGAGGGGAAGATCGCGGTCGTGCGGGTGGTGCGGTGGTGCGCTGCTACGGGGTGGTCGGGACCGTGATCTCGCCCGCGATGATCTTGGCCTTGAGCTCCTCGAGCTGGGGCTTGATGTCGGTGACGAAGCCACCGGACTCGGAGTAGCCCACGCCGTCGACCTCGAGGTCGAACACGGTCTCGGCCGGGATCTCCTCGTCGTTGGCGAACTTCTCCAGCGTCTCGAAGACCGCGACGTCGACGCGCTTGAGCATCGAGGTGAGGATGACCGGCTGCAGCGTGGCGTCGCCGACCGACTCGTACTGGTCGGAGTCGACGCCGATGGCGAGGGTCTTGTTGGCCAGGGCGGCCTGGAAGACGCCGGTGCCGGAGCCGCCGGCCGCCGCGTAGATGACGTCCGCGCCGGAGTCGTACATGCCGTTCGCGGTCTCGCGGCCCTTGTCGGGCGAGCCGAAGCCGGAGAAGTCCGGCGGCTGCGACAGGTACTTGGCCTGGACGGTGATGTCGGCCTTGACCTGCTTGGCGCCCGCGGTGAAGCCCGCCTGGAACTTCTTCAGCAGGGGGGTCTCGACGCCGCCGATGTAGCCGACGTTGCCCGTCTTGCTCTTGAGCGCGGCCGCGGCGCCGACCAGGAACGAGCCCTGCTCCTCGGCGAACAGCAGCGCCTTGACGTTGTCGGCCTTGACCGACGCGTCGTCGACGATGAGGAAGGTCGTGTCGGGGAAGTCGGCCGCGACCGGCTCGAGCGACTCGGCGTAGGCGAAGCCGACGGCGATGACGGGGTTGAAGCCGCCCTCGGCCAGGGAGCGCAGGTTGTCGCCGCGGTCGCTGCCGGACGCGTTGGGGCTGAGCTCCTCCTTCTCGATGCCGAGCTCGGCGACGGCCTTGTCGAGGCCGGCGGCGGCGGCGTCGTTGAACGAGCGGTCGCCACGGCCGCCGACGTCGTAGGCGAGGCCGACCTTGAGGTCGCTGGCCGGAGCGGCGGAGGCCGCACCCGGCTCGACGGCCTCGTCGTTGTCGTCGCTGGAGCCGCAGGCCATCAGGCCGAGGCTCGCCACGGTCAGCACGGCCGCGAGCCGCACACGGCGGGAAGCAGTTCGGCGCAAGGGGTTCCTCCATCAGGAAGTGTGTGGGGTCCCGTGCGGGTCACCGACCCGGGACAGCCCCGCACGGTAGTGGCCCGTCCGGCTGTCGCGGGGCTGCGCGGCAGAACGGGTCGGTCACGCTTCGGACTCGGACGAGGCGGTGGACCGCGCCTGGTTGGCTGGAGCCGTGAGCGCCCCTGCAGTCCCCACCCGCGGCTACGGCCCGCTGCTGCGCACGCCCGGTGCGCTGTCCTTCACCCTGGCCGCGCTGGTCGGCCGCATGCCGATCTCCATGCTCGGGATCGGCACCGTGCTGCTCGTCGAGGACCGCCGCGAGTCCTACGCGCTCGCGGGCCTGGTCAGCGCCGCCTACGCCCTCGGCCTGGCCGGCACCGGCCCCGCGGTCTCGCGCCTGGTCGACCGCCGCGGGCAGCGGGCCGTGCTCCCCGTGGCGCTGGCGCTGTCCGCGGTCGGGGTCCTCGCGGTCGTGGCGCTGTCGGGCCGCGGCCCGGTCTGGCTGCTGGTCGCGGCCGCCACGGTCATGAGCGCGGCGCCGTCGCAGCTCGGCTCGTGCGCCCGGGCCCGCTGGAGCGCCGTGCTGGCCGACCGGCCGACGGAGGTGCCGCGCGCCTACGCGTGGGAGGCGGTGGTCGACGA
>JAOPVV010000123.1 GCA_025966005.1 Frankiales bacterium | reverse complement strand
AACGTCTTGGCCCTGTCGTGCTCGTAGGAGACCGGGGCGACGACCTCACGCGCGAACGCCTCGACCGTCTTGCGCAGCGACTGCTGCTCCTCGGTGAGCCGGGTGTCGAGCACGTGTCCTCCAGGGTTCGGCGAGGGCCCATGGTCCCACGCGGCGGTAGGTTGGGTCGATGGAGTCGACCGGCGCAGCCGTGCGCACCAGCCTGCGACAGCGGCTCGAGGACCGCATCCGCGGCCTGTTCTCCGAGCTCGCGAAGTTCGGCACCGTCGGCGCCATCAGCTTCCTGGTCGACATCGCGGTGTTCAACGCCGTGCTCCACGTCCTCGACAAGCCGCTGACGGCCAAGGTCATCTCGACGCTGTTCTCGGCCACCAACGCGTTCCTGCTCAACCGCGCCTGGTCGTTCAAGCATCGCCAGCGCACGAGCGTGCGCCGCGAGTACGGCCTGTTCTTCGTCCTCAACGTCGTCGGCCTGGGCATCTCGCTGCTGTGCCTGGCCGTCTCGCACTACGTGCTGGGCTTCGAGTCGCGGCTGGCCGACAACATCTCGGCCAACGGCGTGGGCCTGGTGCTGGGGACGATGTTCCGCTTCTGGAGCTACCGCCGCTTCGTGTGGGCCGCGCCCGACGAGGTCGAGGCCGCCTCCGCCGACGGCGACGCGGCGGCGCACGCCGTCCTCGAGGACCTGCACGACGGGACGATCCACCGTCCGTAAGCGCTTGCTGCCGCCCGACACCCTGCAGGCATGACCAGCGCCGGCCCTCCCGTCGACCTGGCCGCGCCCGGCGGCCGGGTCGCCGCCCGGCTGGGCGGTCTCCCGCGCCCGTTCTGGTACCTGTGGGCCGGGACCCTGGTCAACCGCACCGGCAGCTTCATCGCGCCGTTCCTGGCGCTGTACCTGACCGGGTCGCGCGGGTTCAGCGTCGGGCAGGCCGGCCTCGTGCTGTCGCTGCTGGGCCTCGGCTCGGCCGTCAGCCAGCCCGTCGGCGGTGCGCTGGCCGACCGCATCGGCCGTCGCCGCACCATGGTGATCGGCCTGCTCAGCTCGGCGCTGACGCTGCTCGTGCTGGGGGCGGCGGACGGGCTGCCGGCGATCGCGGTGGCCGCCCTGACGTACGGGCTGTGCCTGGACCTGTTCCGCCCGGCGGTGCAGGCCGCCGTCGCGGACCTCGTCGCCGACGCCGACCGGCCCCGCGCGTTCGCCCTGCAGTTCTGGGCGATCAACCTGGGCTTCGCGGTGGCGACGCCGCTCGGCGGCTACCTGGCGGGCCGCGGCTACTGGCTGCTGTTCGTCCTCGACGCGCTGGCCAGCGCCGGCTTCGCGCTGCTGATCCTGCGCGGGGTGCCCGAGACCCGGCCGGTGCGCGGCGAGCACGACGACCCGGGCCGGTTCCGCGACGTGCTCGCCGACCGGCTGCTGCTGTCGCTGGTCGCCGGCGTCGTGGCCGGCGCCGTCGTCTACCTGCAGGCCTTCTCGACCCTGCCGATCGTCTTCGGCCTCGACGGCCTCGGACCGGGCAGCTACGGCCTGGCGCTGTCGCTCAACGGCGTGCTGATCATCGTGCTGCAGCCGCTGCTGCTGGGCGTCCTGGGACGCCGCGGACGCGGACCGCTGCTGCTCGTGGCGATGGTCCTGCAGGGCCTGGGCTTCGGGCTGACGGCGTTCGCCGACGACGTCCGCGGCCACCTGCTGGCCATAGGCGTCTGGACGGTCGGCGAGGTCCTGCAGGCCGGTCAGCTCGGTGCGCTGGTGGCGTCGATCGCGCCGGCCCACCTGCGCGGCCGCTACATGGGCGTGTTCGGGCTCTCGTTCGGGCTGGCCGCCGCCGTCGGCCCGCTGCTGGGCACCCAGGTGCTCGAGCGGTTCGGCCAGGACGCCCTGTGGGGTGGTGCGTTCGTGCTCTGCTGCGCCGCCGGGGTGGTCCTGCTGCGGGTCAGCGCCGCCGCGGACCGACGGGCCTCAGGCGCCGAGCGCGTCGACGGCTGAGGCGATCGCCGGGTCGGTCGGGTCGACCAGCGGGCGGAAGCGGGCGACGACCTCGCCCTGCGGCGACAGCAGCCACTTCTCGAAGTTCCACTGGACGTCGCCGGCGACGCCGTCCGCGTCGGGCGCGGCCGTCAGCGCCTCGAACAGCGCGGAGCGGTCCGGGCCGTTGACGTCGGTCTTAGCCAGCATCGGGAAGGTGACGCCGTAGGTCGCCGAGCAGAACTCGGCGATCTCCTCGGCGCTACCGGGCTCCTGGCCCTTGAACTGGTTGCAGGGCACCCCGACGACGACCAGGTCCTCGCGCTCGCTGTGCAGGTGCTCCAGGCCGGTGTACTGCGGCGTCAGGCCGCACTTGGAGGCGACGTTGACGACCAGGGCCGCCTTGCCGCCGGTGAGTGCGCCCAGCGTGGTCGTGTCGCCCTGCAGGGTCGACACCTCGAGGTCGAGCAGGTTCATCGGTGGTCCTGTTCGTCGGCTGCGCCGGTGCGGCGCAGCAGGTACGGCGTCAGCGAGCGGTAGCCCCTGACGGAACGGCGGCGCAGGCGCTTCAGGTCGTAGGACCGGTCAGCACCCAGCGCGTCGGCGGTGCGGGCGTCGACCAGGACGGTGCGCGGACGCGCCTCGTCGGTGAGCCGGCTGGCGATGTTGACCGGCTGGCCGAAGACGTCGCCCAGGCGGACGAGCACCGGCCCCAGCGCCACCCCGGCCCGGACGTCGGGCAGCTCGTCGTCGGCGGTGTGCGCCTCGACCGTGAGCAGCGCCACCTCGACGGCGGCGCCGGGGTCGTCGGCGACGTACATGACCGCGTCGCCGAGCGTCTTGACGACCTGCCCGCCGACGGCGGTGACCCGCAGGGCGGTCTCGCTCTCGAAGCGCTCGAGCATCCGCTCCAGCGTCGAGGAGTCCCAGTGCTGCGTCGACCGGGTGAAGTCGACCAGGTCGACGAAGCCGACCGACAGCAGCGGCTGGCCGTCCTCGGTGGCCGCGACGAAGGCCCGGGCAGTGGCGGCCGCGAACTGCCGGCGCCAGACGTGGATCATGATCTGCTCGAGCCGCGGGAGCACGTCGGCGGCGGCGTCGCCGGCCGCGAGGGTCGCCTGCTCGACCGACATGCCCTCGGACAGGTGGCGGAAGACGTCGACCTGCGCCTCGGCCATCCGGGCCAGGCCCTGCCCCATCGAGCGGGCCAGCACCAGCAGCGTGTCGCCGTCGACGATCCCGAGGTCGCGCAGGGCCAGCGCCTGGCGCAGCGCCTCGACGTCGAGCGTCGTGAACGCCCGCTCGCCGGGCGGCACCTCGGCGAAGCCCATGGCGTTCCAGAGGGCGCGCGCCTCGGTCTCGTCGATGCCGACGGCCGCCGCGACGTCGTCGCGGGTCAGCTCGCACGGCGCGCCCAGCAGCGCCGCCTCGAGCGCCTCGGAGTCCACCTGCGAAGGGTACGGGCGCACGGCTTGCGCACGGCCGCAGCGGGCGTAGCGTCGATGCGTGAAGCCGTCCAGGGTGGTCACCTACATGGCGATCCGGCTCGTCGCGGGCGTGGCCTTCGTGCTCGCCGCGACCGTCCTGCCCAAGGGCGTCCCGGCGGCGCTCGTCGTCGTGCTGGCCGGGGTCGCGGCCGTGCTGACCTGCTTCGGCACCAACGCCGGCGGGCCGGGCGAGCGCGCCGGCGCCCGGCCGCAGGACCGCTACTTCGACAGCATCCTGCCGCCGCAGGGCGACTGGCCGCCGTACGACCCGGGGGCCGTCGACACCTCGGCGCCGCGCGCAACCGTGCGGCACCCGGACGCGTCCTAGGGGTACGGGTCCGTGCCGGACCTGCGGCTGCGGAGGTCGTCGTGCGCGCGTCCCGTCCCCTCGTCCCGCTCCTCGCCCTGGCCCTGGTGCTCGCCGCGTGCAGCGACGACGACCCGCCGGAGGCCGGACCCGACCCGTCACCGGCTGCGACCGGCTCGTCCCCCGCCGGCTCGCCCGCGTCGACCGCCTCGCCGGCCAGCTCCCCGACGTCGCCCGCAGCCGCCGTGGCCCTCTACTGGCTGGGCGCCGTCCAGGACCCGCGCGGGCCCCGGCTGTACCGGGAGTTCGTCCGGCTGCCCGCCACCGACGACCTCGTGCGGCAGGCGGTGACCGCGATGCTGGAGCGCGAGCCGGGCGACCCTGACCACGTCTCGCTCTGGGCTGACGGCACCCCCGTCCTCGGCGTCGAGCGCGAGGGCACGACGGCCGTGGTCGACCTGTCGCGCGCGGCCCGCACGAACCGCGGCGGCTCGGGGTTCGAGGCGATGACCGTGCAGCAGCTGGTGCACACGGCGACGGCGGCCGACCCGACGGTCACGGCGGTGCAGCTGCTGGTGGACGGTGCTGCGGTCGAGACGCTCTGGGGCGCCGTGTCGACCCGCGAGCCGCTGCGCCGGGCTCCGGCGGTCGAGGTCCTCGGCCCGGTCTGGATCGACGCCGCCGAGGGTCAGGACGTCGGCCGCCGGGTCACCGGGAGCGCTGCCGTCTTCGAGGCGACGGTCTCCTGGGACGTGCGCCAGGACGGCCGCGTCGTGCAGGAGGGCTTCAGCACCGCCACCGAGGGAGCCCCCGGACGAGGGACCTGGACGGCCGACCTGACCGTGCCGGCCGGCAGCTACGAGCTGCGGGCGTGGGAGAGCTCGGCGAAGGACGGGTCGGTCCTGTGGCTCGAGACGCGGCAGGTGAGGGTCAGTCGCTGACCGTGCGCAGGTGCACGACATCGCCTACCGAGTAGGGAGTCCCGTCGACGACGAGCCGACCGGAGTCGTCGACCGCGTCGGCGGTGCCCTCGACCGCGTCGCCGGTGGGCAGCTCGACGCGCACCCGGCTGCCGATGCTGCTGCACCGCTCGCGGTAGGCGGTGCGGGCCGCGTCGACGTCGGCCAGCACGACCGTCAGGGCCCGCAGCACGGCCCGCAGCAGGGTGCCGCGGTCGGTGGTCGACGCGCCCGCCAGCGCCAGCGACGTCGCCCCGTCGTGCGGCAGCTCGTCCGCCCGGGTCGTGACGTTCAGCCCGATGCCGAGGACGGCGGCGCCCGCCTCCGGCACCTCGACCAGCACGCCGCACACCTTCTTCCCGTCGACCAGCACGTCGTTCGGCCACTTGAGCACCGCCTCGACCCCGGCGTGCTCCGACAGCGCGTTCGCGACCGCCAGCCCGGTGAGCAGCGGCAGCCACGACCACCGGTCGGCGGGCAGGTCGGGGCGCACCAGCACCGACATGGTCAGGCCGGCCCGCGGCGGCGACACCCACGTGCGGTCGAGCCGGCCGCGACCCGCGGTCTGCGACTCGGCGACGACCACGAGGCCGTGCCCCTCGCCGGCGGACGCCCGCTCGGCGACGACGGCGTTGGTCGACCCCGTCTCGGCCAGCACCTCCACCCGCCAGCCGTCGGGCTCGAGGGCGCGGGCGAGCGCGTCGGGGCGGAGCGGAGCACGGTCGAGGTCGTCGTACATGCCACGCATCCTTCCCCCTCGTGAGCCGCTCCGACATCCCCCGGTAGCCTCCAGCCGTGACTGCCGAGACTGCCCCCGACGTGGGCGCCCCGTCCGCCCCCGACGTCCACACGACCGCCGGCAAGCTGGCCGAGCTGCGTCGCCGCAACGAGGAGGCCCTGCACGCGGGCTCCGAGGCGGCGCTCGCCAAGCGCCGCGACCTGGGCAAGCAGACCGCCCGGGAGCGCATCGAGGCGTTCCTCGACGAGGGCTCGTTCACCGAGACCGACGCGCTGGCCCGCCACCGCGCCCGCGACTTCGGCCTGGACAAGAACCGCCCGCTGGGCGACGGCGTCATCACCGGCTTCGGCACGGTCGACGGCCGCCCGGTCTGCATCTTCAGCCAGGACGCCACAGTCTTCGGCGGGGCGCTCGGCGAGGTGTACGGCGAGAAGATCGTGAAGGTCATGGACCTCGCGCTCAAGACCGGCTGCCCCGTGGTCGGCATCAACGAGGGCAGCGGCGCGCGGATCCAGGAGGGGATCATGGGTCTGGCGCTGTACGGCGACATCTTCTACCGCAACACCCTGGCTTCGGGCGTCGTGCCGCAGATCAGCCTCATCCTCGGCAGCTGCGCCGGCGGGCACGTCTACAGCCCCGCGCTGACCGACTTCAACATCATGGTCGACGGCGCCAGCGCGATGATGATCACCGGCCCGGACGTCATCAAGACGGTGACGGGCGAGGACATCTCGATCGAGGACCTCGGCGGCGCCCGGGCCCACAACAGCAAGAGCGGCGTCGCGCACTTCATGAGCGCCGACGAGGACGACGCCCTCGACGTCGCCAAGGCGCTGCTGTCCTACCTGCCGTCCAACAACATGTCCGAGTCGCCGGTCTTCGACGCGCCGGACGCCCTGGCCGAGGAGCCCGACCTCGAGCTCGACACGTTCATCCCGGACAGCAACAACGCGCCCTACGACATGCACCGCGTCATCGAGCACCTGCTCGACGACGGCGACTTCCTCGAGGTCCAGGAGCTGTGGGCGCAGTCGATGGTCGTCGGCTTCGGCCGGGTCGAGGGCCGCAGCGTCGGCGTCGTCGCGAACAACCCGATGCACTTCGCCGGCACCCTCGACATCGACGCCTCCGAGAAGGCCGCGCGCTTCGTCCGCACCTGCGACGCGTTCAACATCCCGATCGTGACGTTCTGCGACGTGCCCGGCTTCCTGCCCGGCGTCGGCCAGGAGCACGCCGGCATCATCCGCCGCGGCGCGAAGCTGCTCTACGCCTACTCCGAGGCGACCGTCCCGCTGGTCACGGTCATCACCCGCAAGGCCTACGGCGGCGCGTACGTCGTCATGGGCTCCAAGCACCTCGGCGCCGACGTCAACCTCGCGTGGCCGACCGCGCAGGTCGCGGTCGTCGGCGCGCAGGGCGCCGTCAACATCATCCAGCGCAAGGCGATCGCGGCGTCCGACGACCCCGAGGGCACCCGCGCCCAGTTCATCCAGCAGTACGAGGACACCTTCGCCACGCCGTACATCGCCGCCGAGCGCGGCTTCGTCGACGCCGTCATCGAGCCCTCGCAGACCCGCCGCGAGGTCGCCAAGGCGCTGCGGCTGCTGAAGGACAAGCGCCAGGTCCTGCCGGCCAAGAAGCACGGGAACATCCCCCTGTGAGCTCCGACCGCGACGCGCTCACGACGGCCGTCATGGAGCTGCACGCCGCCGTCGACGGCTGGGCCGCCGGCGTGGTCGCGGCCGCCGACGCCCACCCGGGTGCGCCCGAGCGGGCCGTCGAGGAGGCCGGGCTCGGCCTGGCCGAGGACGCCTTCGACGACGCGTTCACCGCCTTCCACGACGCCGCGAGCCGCGTGCTCGGGCTCGAGGACGACGAGGACGACGACCTGCTGGAGGCCGAAGACTCCGGCGAGGCCGTCGGCGTGCAGCTGTACGCCACCGTCGTCGGCGTCGGGACCGGCGACCCGGTCGTCCTCGTCGACGCCGCCAGCGAGCAGGTCGTCGCGGCCCTCGAGGCGGCCGGCTACGACGTGCCCGAGTGGAGCGTCTCGATCGTGCCGGTGCAGGGCGTGGCCGACCCCCTGGACGCGGACGACGACACGGAGGACCCCGCATGACCGAGCCCGAGGCCGTGCCCGCGGCCCCCGCAGCTCCTGACGCGCCCGTCGAGCAGCCGCTGCTGAGCGTCGTCCGCGGCGAGCCCTCCCCCGAGGAGCTCGCGGCTCTCGTCGCCGTCATCAGCGCGCGCGCCGCCGCCGCCGGCGAGCAGGAGGCGCCCTCCCGCCCCGCGTGGGGTGCGCCGGTGCTGCGCGGGCCGCTCCCGCACGGCCCGGGCGCCTGGCGCACGTCCGGCCTGCCCCACTAGCCCCCCGCTCAGCACCTGCCCGCCGACGTACTGGCGGGTAGCCGAACCCGCAGGCAGACCGTCCCGGAGCCCTCCCTAGACTCCGCGACAAGCCACCAGCCCCAGGAGTCACGTGTGCGCAAGGTCCTGATCGCCAACCGCGGTGAGATCGCCGTCCGCGTCGCTCGAGCATGCCGCGACGCCGGCCTGCAGTCGGTCGCCGTCTACGCCGAGCCCGACCTCGACGCGCTGCACGTCCGCGTCGCCGACGAGGCGTTCGCGCTGGGCGGCTCGACCCCGGGTGACAGCTACCTGCGGATCGACAAGGTCCTGCAGGCGCTCGCCGACTCCGGCGCCGACGCCGTCCACCCGGGCTACGGGTTCCTCTCCGAGAACGCCGAGTTCGCCCAGGCCGTCATCGACGCCGGCGCGACCTGGATCGGCCCCTCCCCCGCCGCGATCGCCGCCCTCGGCGACAAGACCACGGCCCGGCACATCGCGCTCAAGATCGGCGCCCCGCTGGTGCCCGGCACCGCCGACCCCGTCGCGGGCGTCGAGGAGGTCCTCGCCTTCGTCGAGGAGCACGGTCTGCCCGTCGCCATCAAGGCGGCGTTCGGCGGCGGCGGGCGCGGCCTGAAGATCGCGCGCACCAAGGAGGAGGTGCCGGAGCTGTTCGACTCGGCCGTCCGCGAGGCGGTCGC
>JAOPVV010000068.1 GCA_025966005.1 Frankiales bacterium | reverse complement strand
GCCGGACCACCCTGGGAGTCGCCGTGCCGCACGCCCTGCAGGACCGCCCGACCCGCGCCGGCGGGAGCCCCGACCGCAGGCGTCGCCGCGGCCTGCTCCCGGCCGCAGGGCTGGTCGCCGCCGGGGTGACGGCGTCCTGGGCGCTGCTCAGCGGTCTGCCGTCGCTGCCCGGCCTGCCCTTCGGCGAGGACGAGGTCGACCGCAGCACCCCGGTGCTGCTGCAGTCGCTGACCGACCTCGAGGAGTACCACGCGGCCACCGGCACGTTCCAGGTCGTGGTCGACCTGGAGCGCGACACCCGCTGGGTGCCGTCGGTGGTCAGCGGCGAGCGCACCACGTTCCTCGCGACGGGCAGCGTCGACGCGGTCGTCGACCTGACCGCTCTCGACAGCAGCGCCGTCCAGACCTCGGCCGACGGCCGCCGGGTGGTGTTCGTCCTGCCGGCCGCCCGCCTCGACGAGGCCGACGTCGACCTCGAACGCAGCCGGGTGCTCTCCCGCGAGCGCGGGCTGCTCGACCGGCTCGGAGGAGTGCTCGCCGACAGCCCGACCAGCGAGCGCAGGGTCGCCGCCCTGGCCGAGGACCGGCTGGACCAGGCCGCCGCCGAGAGCGACCTGCTGCGTCGGGCCGAGGAGAACACCCGCGCGATGCTGACGGGGATGGCGACGTCGCTGGGCTACGACGACGTCGAGGTCCGCTTCGCGACGACGGACCCGTCCGCCCAGTAGGGCGGTCCGCCCGCGCGCCCTCAGGCGGGCGGGGCCAGCAGGTACTGCGTGAGCCCGTCGACCGGGAGCGGACGGCTGAACAGGTAGCCCTGGCCGAACGGCGTGCCGATCTCGCGAAGCAGGTCCAGCTGCTCGGTGGTCTCGATGCCCTCGGCCACGACGTGCACGTCGAGCTGGTCCCCCAGCGCCTGCAGGCCGGCCAGGACCTGCCGACCGCGCCGGGTGCCGGAGGCGGCGACGAAGGCCCGGTCGATCTTGATGCCCTGCACCGGCAGGCGGAGCAGGTGCGTGAGAGCGCTGTAGCCGGTGCAGAAGTCGTCCATCGTGACGTTGACGCCGAGGTCGGCCAGCTCCCACAGCACGGCGTCGTGGCCGGCGTCGGGGTCACTGAGGGCGGTCTCGGTCAGCTCGATGACCAGGCAGTCCATCGGCAGGCCGGCGGCGGCGGCGGACGCCTGCAGCCGGGCCGGCAGGCCGCGGTCCCACAGGCGCGAGGCCGACACGTTCAGCCCGACGCTGAAGGGGCGTCCGGGGCGCAGCGCCCGCCAGGCCGCGGCCTGCGGGACCGCCAGGGAGGCGACCGCGTCGTCGACCAGGTGCGCGCGTCCGCTGCGCTCGGACAGCGGCACGAACTCCGCCGGGGCCAGGAGCCGACCGGTGTCCGGGTGCCGCAGCCGGGCCAGCGCCTCCACGCCGACGACGTGGCCGCTGCGCAGGTCGTGGACCGGCTGGTAGACGGCGACGACGCAGCCGGCGTCGAGGGCGCGGTCGAGGGCGGCGACGGTGAGCGGTGCGTCGTCCCCGGCGGGAGCCGGACGCGGCGGTGGGACGACGGCGAGGGTCGAGCCGTGCCGGCCCGGTCCGCACGTGGAGTCGGCCCGGGGCAGGGCCACTCAGCCCGCCACGGGACGCGGCCGCGCGGTGCGCGGTGCGGGGAGATCGAGCACGGCCCGCGCCTTCTTGATGGCGTACATGGCCTGGTCGGCCTCGCGCAGCAGCGCGTCGACGCCCACGGCGGCGCGACCGCAGGCCAGGCCGACGCTCGCGCCGACGGTCATGGAGCCCTCGCGCAGCGCCACCGGCAGCGCCGCGGCCCGGGTCGCGCGGCGTACGAGCTCCTGTCCGGCTGCCGGACCGTGCCCGACGCCGACGACCACGAGCTCGTCGCCGCCGAGCCGGAACACGCGCTCGCCCTCGCGCAGGGTCGAGGTCAGCCGCTGCCCGACGTCGCGCAGCACGCGGTCGCCCGCCTCGTGACCGAGGGCGTCGTTGACGGCCTTGAAGCCGTCCAGGTCGAGGAACAGCACGCAGACGTCGACCTCCCGGCCGCTGAGCTCGTCGGCGAAGGCCTGGTAGGCCGCGCGGTTCGGCACGCCGGTGAGCGCGTCGGTGAAGGCCAGGTCCCGCAGCTGCTGCTCGGCAGCCCGGCGCACGGCGTCGTCGAACATCCCGGGCGTGTGCACCAGGGCCCGGTAGTGGCGACGCAGCCCGAGGTAGACCACGGCGACGACTGCGCCCAGCACGTCGATGAGGACGGTGTGCCACTCCCCGAACACGGCGCGGACCGCGTCGAGCTGCTCGGTGGAGCCCGCCGGGCCGGACGACCACACCAGGTGGGCGGCGTGGTGCCCGTGGTGCATCGCGCAGGTCGTGAAGATCGCCGCGGTCGCTACCGCCAGCGGGTTCTTGAGGGTCTGACCGCTGCGCACCAGACCCTGGGTGATCAGTCCCGCGATCAGGACGTAGCAGACCGAGATCAAGGCGTTCAGGGCCGCCGCCGACTCCCATCCCATGGGACCAGCCTCCAGGACGGTGAGTAGCCGGTACATGACCCATCGTGATCACTTGCCATGGCCCGTCGGGCGCCGCGTCTCACCCGACCAGCAGGCCGCGCGGGAGTGACCCGGGTCACTCCCGACAGGAGCGCCGCGGCCACGTAGCGTCGTCCCATGGAGTCCTCCGAGCCCGGCCGGCGCGACGTCGCGGGCGGTGGGCGGCCGCGGCGGGTCGAGGAGCTGGACTGGCAGGCGACGCCGATCGGCGAGGTGAGCCTGCGGCGCCGGTTCGAGCTCGAGCTGCAGGTCGACGTCTACGAGGTGCGGCTCGGCGACGAATTCCTCATGTCGAGCCTGTTCACCGTGGCCGAGGTGGAGCTGTCCCGGCTCGGGCTGGCGGCCCTCGAGGGGGACGAGCTGGACGTCGTCGTCGGCGGGCTCGGCCTGGGCTGGACGGCGCGGGCGGCCCTGGAGGACCCCCGCGTTCGGACCCTCGAGGTCGTCGACCACCTCGAGGCGGTCATCGGCTGGCACGAGCGTGGACTGCTCCCCCACGCCGCCGAGCTGGTCGACGACCCGCGCACCCGCCTGGTCCACGGCGACTTCTTCGACCTCGTGCGCACCGGCGAGCTCGGGCCCTGCCACGCCGTGCTGCTCGACGTCGACCACTCCCCGCGGCACGTCCTGCACCCCGCTCACGCCGACCTCTACACCGCCGACGGCCTGCGCCGCCTCGCCGCCGGCCTGCACCCCGGTGGCGTGTTCGCGCTGTGGTCCGACGACCCGCCCGACGAGGAGTTCCTCGTCGTGCTGCGCGACGTCTTCGGGACCGTCGCGGCGCACGTCGTCGCGTTCCCGAACCACTACACCGGCGGGGAGTCGACGAACTCGGTCTACGTGGCGACGACGCGGTGACCCCGCTCGACGCGCTGCGCGCCGACGGGGGCTACGAGCGCTGGTCGCAGCGCACCGACGGGCCGCTGCTGGTGCTCGGCCTGGTCTTCCTCGCCGCCTTCGTCGTGCCGCTGTACCGGCCCGACCTCCCGGCGGGCGCCCTGGTCCTCGGCAGCGCGCTGAGCCTGCTGGTGTGGGTGGCGTTCTAAGTCGACTACCTGGTGCGGCTCGCCCTGGCCGCAGACCGGCTCGGGTTCGTCCGCAGCCACGTGCCCGACCTGCTCGTGCTCGCCGTGCCCCTGCTGCGTCCCCTGCGGCTGCTGCGGCTGGTCGGGGTGTTCGGCGCGACCTCCCGGCGGCTCGGCGGCCGCGCGCAGATCCGCACGACGGGCATGGTCGTGGTGGCCGTGACGGTGCTGGTCGTCGTGTGCGGCGGACTGGTGCTCGACGCCGAGCGCGACAGCCCCGGCGCCAACATCGTGACGGCCGGGGACGCCCTGTGGTGGGGCGTGACCACCGTGACGACCGTCGGCTACGGCGACCGCTTCCCCACCACGGGCGAGGGTCGGCTGGCCGGCGTGCTGCTCATGACGGGGGGCATTGCGCTGCTCGGCGTGCTGACGGCCTCGATCGCGACGTGGTTCGTCCGGCGCTTCACCGCCGTCGAGGCGATCGAGCAGGCCGTCCAGCAGGAGGGCGACGCCACCCTGGCGCTGCTGGCCGAGGTGGTGGCCCGGCTCGAACGGGTCGAGGCGCTGCTGCAGCAGCCGGCTCCGCCTCAGCCCTGAGCAGGCGCGTCGTCCCCGCCGGGGTCGCCGCCCTTGCCGGGGTCGCCGCCCTTTCTGGGGTCGTTGTGCGCGAGGGACCAGGCGGACATCCACGTGGTGCCGCAGGCCTTGCACTCCTTCTCGACCTCGTACAGCCAGTAGTCGCCGCTGCCGCACTCGGGGCAGTGCTTGTCGTCCCCGACGGGACCCAGGTCAGGCATCACGGGTCCAGCCTAGGCCGGGGGCAACCTCCGGGCCCGCCGGTGCATCGGAGCAGGTGTGACGACGTCCCCGCCCGCGTTCGCGACCTTCGCCCAGGCGCAGGCAGCGGCGTGGACGCGGTCGGCCTACCTGCTGACCGGCGACCGGACGGCTGCCCAGGACCTGGTGCAGGAGACGGCTGTGCGGCTGCTCGTGGGCTGGCGGCACGTCGAGGCCGCCGACGACCCGGCCGCCTACGCCCGGCGGACCATGCTCAACGCCTACCTGCGCGGCCGGCAGCGGCGGTGGACGGGCGAGCTGCCGCACGCCGCACCGCCCGAGACCGCCGGCCCCCGGCCCGTACGACGTCGTGGACGACCGCGACCAGATCCGTCGCTCGCTGGCCGCGCTGCCGCCCAGCCAGCGCGCCGCCGTCGTTTTCCGGCAGTACGACCGGCTCAGCGGGGCCGAGACCGCCGCGGTCCTGACGCCGTCGTGCCCGGCCCGGTCGAGGTCGCCGACGGCACCCCCGCGACGGGCCCTGACACCGTGCCCTACGACCCGGTCACCGCCCCCCAGATGTTCCGCGAGCGCGAGCCGCTGCCGTCCTGCGGGGCGTACGTCCTGAGCAACGGCGGCGCCGGCCCGCAGCCGCCGGCCGCCGGCACGGCGTGCCTCACCGCGGCGGCGCAGGACGGCCGGGGCGCCGAGCTCGCCGTCAGCACGCCGACGGTCGAGGGGCAGCCGGTCGTCACCTACCGGCGGGCCCTGCCCGGACGCGGCTTCCAGGTCTTCACCGACTCGAACCGCGACGACTTCGGCTACCCGGGCTGGACGCTCCTGGAGTGCACGACGACCTCAGAGTCGGGCTTCCCGAGCGGGTGCGGACAGGCACAGCGGCTGGCCTCGGTGCCGCCGGCGGACGACGAGCCGTGCCCGACCGGGAGCACGGCGCTGGCCGACTACGTGGACGTCGTGCAGGTCGGCAGCCAGACGTACCTCGGCGCCGGACCCGCTCCGGCGGGACCCGGCCGGGCAGCACCGTGCTGTCGGTGCGCTGCGAGCTGTCCGGGGGCGCCCGCCGGCCCCGCGACCCCCTGCGCAGCGGCGACGCCGCGTTCGTCCCCGTCGGGACGCCGGTCCGCCAGGTCGAGGGCTTCGACCCCGCCTTCCGGCTCGCGGTCGAGGTCGACGGCGGGGTGCGCCTGTACGAGCGCAGCGCCCCCTCCGAGCCCGGCCTCGGTCGGGACGTCTTCCCCGGCGTCGCCCAGCACGTGCGGGCGGTCCTGCTGCTGAGCCAGCGGGACGGGACCACCGAGCTGGCGCGCATCGACGACGCCGAGGAGGTCGCGCGACTGCTCTCCGAGCTGCAGCACGCGCCCTACCGGCCGGGGCGTCCCTTCGACGCCGACCTGTTCCTCGGGCTGCTGCTGGACGACGGCAGCACCGTCCGCCGGGCGTACGACACACGGACCGGTGTGCTCAGCCCCGGCCTGCAGCTGAGCGGCTCCTTCGTCGGGGCGATCAGCGCGGCGCGGCCGTGAAGGCGGGGTCCCGGCCCAGCTCGCCGAGCAGCCGGTCCAGGACGGGCGCGTCGGCGGGCACGTCGGCCCTCGGCCCGAAGGCGCCCCACGTCCGGCCCTCCTCGGCCGGCTCGCCGCCCCACCGGTCGAGGACTACCTGCACCAGCGCCGGGTCGAGGTCGGCCGCGCGGCCGAGTGCGGAGCTGAGGTCCCAGGCGTGCGCCACGGCGTCGCCCATCGCGAAGTCGACCACACGCATGCCGGGCATCTGCTGCGAGCGACGGTCCACGGCGCCCGGCTCCGACCACGCCGCGAGCGCGGCCTCGAGGGAGCGACGGACGGCCGCCGGCGGGTCGTCGCCGAGCGCGTCCTTGCCCCAGTCGGGGGGCTCGTCGCGCAGCATCGCCACGAGCCCGTCCGTGGCCGCGACGACGTGCACGAGCAGGGCGCGGACGTCCCAGTCCCTGCACGGCGTGGGCAGCGACAGGTCGTCGGGCGTGAGTCCCTCGACCAGGGCGCGCGTCAGCCCGTGACCGGCCTGGAGCACCTCGAGCTCACGGGTCACGACGAGAGCCCCAGCTCGCTGACGGCCTGCTCGCGCATCCTGAACTTCTGCACCTTGCCGGTGACGGTCATCGGGAACTCGTCGACGAACCGGACGTAGCGCGGCACCTTGTAGTGGGCGACCTTGCCGCGGCAGAACTCGCGCAGCTCGTCCTCGGTGATGCTCGCCCCCTCGCGCAGCCGCACGGCCGCGAGCAGCTCCTCGCCGTACTTCGGATCCGGGACGCCGACCACCTGCACGTCCGCGACGTCCGGGTGCGTATAGAGGAACTCCTCCACCTCGCGGGGGTAGATGTTCTCGCCGCCGCGGATGACGAGGTCCTTGATCCGTCCGACGATGCGCACGTAGCCCTGGGCGTCCATCGTCGCGAGGTCGCCGGTGTGCATCCAGCCGGCCGTGTCGATCGCCTCGGCGGTCTTGTCGGGCTGCTCCCAGTAGCCGAGCATCACCGAGTAGCCGCGGGTGCACAGCTCACCGGTCTCGCCCTCGGCGACGACCAGGCCGCTCAGCGGGTCGACCACCTTGACCTCGACGTGCGGGTGCACCCGACCCACCGTGGAGACCCGCAGCTCGAGGTCGTCGCCGGCGCGGGTCTGCGTCGACACCGGCGAGGTCTCGGTCATGCCGTAGCAGATGGTCACCTCCGTCATGCCCATGTCGGAGACGACCTGCTTCATCACCTCCACCGGGCACGGCGAGCCGGCCATGATGCCGGTGCGCAGCGACGAGAGGTCGTACGCCGCAACGCCTTCCGCGAGCTCAGCGATGAACATGGTCGGGACCCCGTACAGGCTGGTGCAGCGCTCCTGCTGCACCGCCGTCAGCGTCGCCACGGGCTCGAAGGACGGCGCCGGGATCACGACGCAGGAGGCGTGGGTGAGAGCGCCGAGGTTGCCCATCACCATGCCGAAGCAGTGGTAGAAGGGCACGGGCACGCACACCCGGTCGTCCGGCGCGTAGCCGCACAGCTCGCCGACGAACAGCCCGTTGTTGAGGATGTTGTGGTGCGACAGCGTGGCGCCCTTGGGGAAGCCGGTCGTCCCGCTCGTGTACTGGATGTTGATCGGGTCGTCGAACGACAGCGCCTGCTCGTGCGGCGCGAGGTCGACGGCCGGCGCCGCGAGCAGCGCGTCCCACGACGGGTCGCCGAGCAGGACGACGTGCCTCAGCGCCGGGCACTCGCCGCGCACCTGCTCGACCATCGCCCGGTAGTCGCTCGTCTTGTGCGACTGCGCCGACACCAGCGCCGCGGCCCCGGACTGCGTCAGCACGTACGCCAGCTCGTGCGGCCGGTAGGCCGGGTTCACCGTGACCAGCACGATCCCGACCCGGGCGGTCGCGTACTGCGTCAGCACCCACTCCGGGACGTTGGGCGACCAGATCGCCAGCCGGTCGCCCTTCTGCAGGCCCAGCGCCAGCAGGCCCGCCGCGACCCGGTCGACGTCGGCGTCGAGCTCGGCGTAGGTCCAGCGGCGACCCGACGGGACGTCGACGAGAGCCTCCCGGTCCGGGTGCTCGGTCGCCGTCCGGCGGAGCACCGCGCCGATCGTCTCCCCGAGCAGGGGGAGGTCGGAGGCGCCGGAGCGGTAGGAGGTGTGGCTCATGTCACGCATCCTGCCGCGCCGGCAGGCGGGAGGCCAGCACGCGGAACTACCGTGGTCCGTGGGTCGTCCTGTCGGGCGAACCCCTGCTGACCGAGAGGCCCGACCGTGATCCGTCGTCCCGCCCGCGCGCTGCTCGCGACCGCCCTGATCGTGGGCCTCGCAGCCTGCGGCGGCAGCGACGAGCCGGACGAGGTCGACGGCCCCGTCGCCACCGGCATCGCCCCCGGCGCCACCCTTCTCGGCACGGTCGGCACCGACGAGAACGCCGACGCCTTCGAGATCGGCCTGACCGACGAGTCCGGCGCCACCGTCACGACGCTGCCCGCAGGCGACTACACCGTCAAGGTCAGCGACCCGTCCCGCATCCACAACTTCGTCCTGTCCGGCGAGGGCGTCGACGCCGCGACCGAGGTCAGCGGCACGGGCGAGCAGACGTTCTCGGTGACGTTCACCGCCGGCGAGTACACCTACGTCTGCGACCCGCACCCGTCGATGTCGGGCTCGATCACCGTCACCTGACGAACCCTCACGCGGCGCCGTCCCCGACCAGGTAGGTCGTGCTGCGCACGGCCAGCACCACGCCGACGAGGACGACCGGCACGAGCCAGGGCAGCCGGTAGCGCGGCAGGAAGCGCCGGCCCAGGACGGCGAGCACCAGCAGCAGGACGACGACCCGGAGCACCACCGTCGCAGGGTAGGAGCACGTCGTCGTGCCGATCGGGCACGGACGCGGTCTGCTCGTGGGACGGTGGGCCGATGACCCGAGACGACGCCGTCGACGCCGCGCTCGCCCTGGCCGCCGTCGGCCTGCACCTCGGCGCGGCCGCCTACCTCGACCGGCTGCCGCCCGACCTCGGCATCGACCTGCTGCTCGTGGTCCTGCCCGTCCTGCTCGGCGTGGTGGCAGTGGTCGCGCTGCTCGTGCGCGCCGACCGCCGCCCGCTGCAGGTGGCCTGCACCGCCGAGTGGCTGCTGGTGCTGTTCACGCTGCCGGCGTTCGGCCTGGGCCTGGCGTTCGTCCCGGCGGCGGCGGTGCTGAGCGTGGCGGTCCTGCGGCCCCGCGTCAGCAGTGCCCGACCGGTCGCAGGCTGAGCCGACTGCTCACGACCGCCTCCCCCGGCCCGGAGAAGCGCACCCGGGTGCCGCCGCCGGCGCGTTCGACGCACGCCGGACCGGTCACCGACAGCCAGCGCGACCAGCGCACCTTGAGCTCGACGTCGGCCGCCGACGGTGAGCGCAGCCGGACGCTGACGCGGTCGGTGTCGAGGACCTGCACGGGGAACTCGGCCAGGGGCTGCGCCGGGTTGAACCGCCAGACCGTCCACTGGTCGTCCGACCAGGTCTTCTCCAGGCCCTCGACGCTGCCGATCAGCAGCAGCGCCCGCTCGGCCTGACCTCCGACGTCGGCCCGCGCCGACGGGCCGAGAGCGACGGCGTCGACGCCGTTGTCGCGCAGCCACTGCTCGTACTCCTGGGCCGACAGCGGACCGTCGTAGAACAGCCGGTTGCGGTCGGTGTCTACCTGGCGGGACCACCCGCGGGCCAGCGGGACGACCGGGGCCACGAAGGCCGCCTCCCCGTGGTCGCGCAGCGGCACCACCTCGACCCGCTTGACCTCCTGCTCGACCAGCGCCCGGTTCAGCGCGACGAAGCTCGGCGGCCGTGCAGCCCGCAGGTCGGCGTACGGCGGCTGCACCTGCCACAGCACGAGCACGGCGGTGATCGGCGCGACCAGGCGCCAGTGCTCGGTCGCCGTCGCGACCACCAGCGGGGCCGCGAGCAGCAGCCCCAGCCGCAGGACGTTGCTGCCGAACGGGTCGGACAGCAGCACCAGCAGCCCGGCCGCCAGGGCGTACAGCAGCCCGCCGACCCGCAGGACCGGGGAGTGCGTGAGTGCCGCGAGCACCAGTCCGGCGAGCACGGCGTACGGCGCGGAGCTGGCCTC
>JAOPVV010000055.1 GCA_025966005.1 Frankiales bacterium | reverse complement strand
GGAGCCACCGGCCCCCAGGGCTCCACCGGCACCGACGGTGCGACCGGCCCGCAGGGCGCCACCGGCACTACAGGCGCTACGGGCGCCACCGGAGCCACCGGCCCCCAGGGCGCCACCGGCACCGACGGAGCCACCGGAGCGACCGGCCCGCAGGGCGCCACCGGCACTACAGGCGCTACGGGCGCTACGGGCGCCACCGGAGCCACCGGCCCCCAGGGGGCTACCGGAGCCACCGGAGCCACCGGAGCCATCAGCGGCACGACGATCGTCACCACGACGACCGGGAACAACACGTCGACGGGCACAGCGAACTGCCCGGCCGGCATGCGCGCGACGGGTGGTGGGTACAGCGGCGTCGGCTCTGCGAGCCAGAACGCCGACGCGCAGTACGTCAACGGTTCCTACCCGTCGAGCGGTACGGCGTGGACGGTGACCCTGACCGCGGCTGACAACAACGGCTTCACGGTCTACGTGATCTGCGCGGCCTGACCGACAGCACACGAGGAGAAGGGCCCGCCCTGCGGCGGGCCCTTCTCGCTGTCCTGCGCCGGCACCTGCCGACGGCCGGCGTCAGCCGAGCTGGTCGATGCACCACTTGATGTTGCTCCGCACCCGCTCCCGCTCGGGGTTGCCGTCGCGCAACGAGCGCATCGCCTCCTGCACCGCCTGCTCGTGCCGGCCGGAGTTGGCCAGGCAGATGCTCAGCTGGTCCGACGGGCGCCAGCTGTAGTCGGCGTCCGAGATGAAGCCGATCGACGGCATTCTCGCCACGGTCGCCGCGGCGAAGAAGGGCGCTCCACCGACCCAGTCCTCGCGGGCGAAGTAGAGGTCACCGACGGCGAGGAAGGCCTCGGCGCGGGACGGGTCGAGCGCGATGGCGCGCAGGCCGTACTCCCTCGCCTGCTCCCAACGACCGAGCCCGCTCGCGCACCTCGACATCGACACGAGCGCCGCATAGCGCTCCCAGCCGTCACCCGGGGACGCCAGGAAGTCCTCGTAGGCGACCAGCGCCTCCTCGGGCCGGCCGTTGTCCCAGAGCTCGTTCGCGAAGTAGTACAGCGTGCGCGGGCTGCGGTCGCCGGACGCCACGGCGCTCTGGAGGATGCGGAGGTTGCGTCCGGTCTTCCGCTCGTTCTTCGCCGGGTGGGGCCGGTGCTCGACGTAGAGGTCGTCCCTGGCGACGGAGCGGTCGAGCGGAACGGTGAGCACCTCGTGCACGCGTCCCGTCCACTGCAGGCCAGCCGCTCGGCGAACCATGCGCTCTCGCGGCACCACGAGCGTGCACTGCCCGGTCTCGGGCGAGAAGTGGTACCGGTACGGCGTCCACACCGCGTCCAGCTCGTCGGTGAGCAGGTCGTCCTTGGCCTGGCGGAACCGCTGCTGCACCTCCTCCGGGACGGAGTCGTCCGCGTCCAGCCAGAGGATCCAGTCACCTGTGCAGGGCGCGAAGGAGGCGTTGCGCGCCGCCGCGAAGTCGTCGGTCCACGGGACGTCGACCACTCGTGCCCCCGCCGCCACGGCGATCTCCCGCGACCGGTCCGTCGAGCCCGTGTCCGCCACGACCAGCTCGTCGCAGAAGGCGGCGGCCTGTCCGAGGACCCGGTCGAGAGACTCCTCCTCGTCCTTCACGATCATGGCCAAAGACAGTCGCGCGGTCATGGTCTCCTCCGGTTCACCGAGCTCGTCACCACAGCAGCGGACCGCCCTGACGGGGGCCGTCCTTGACGGCCAGCAGGTTGGCCTCCACGTAGGGGATCTGGACCTGCTCGTGCCAGGGCGTCGGGTGGAAGGTCCGTACGTGGCTGACCTGGAAGCGAGCGCAGAGCCCGGGGACACTGGGCCCCAGGTTGGCCTGGGTGACGTACCAGAAGCTGTTCTCGTTGTAGAAGGCCACGTGGCTGGGGTCTTGGAAGGCACCCCGCCCGTCGGTGCTCGGCGTCAGGGTGAGCAGCAGGCCCCCGGGCGCGAGGACGCGGTGGCACTCGTTGAACAGCGTCGTGCGATCGACCACGCGTTGGAGCAGCTCGCGTGCCTTGAGCACACCGACGCTGCCATCCTCGTACGGCAGCACCGGACGGGTGGGGTCGAGCAGCAGGAGCTCACCGTCGGCCGCCGGCGCTCCCGGCATGCCGTCGGTCTGCAGCGTCACCGAGCGCAACCCGCGGCGGGCGGCCCAGGCATCCGCCAGCTGCTCGACGTGCTGCTGGTAGAACGCCACGGTCTGCTGCTGGATGTGGGCGTTGGTCGCCGGGTCCAGCTGCGTGTTCGCGCCGTGGACGCGCTGCAGGTACAGGCACTCGGGGATGCGGTGGAAGTCGCCGACCCGGAACAGCCGGATCATCAGCTCCTGGTCGTCGAGGACCTCCAGCGCCTCGTCGTACCCGCCCACCTGCTCGTAGGCGTCGCGACGGAACGCGCGGACGTGGTTCGGCGCGTACCAGATGTAGGACACGTTGTGCGGTGTCGGCTCCAGCGCCTGGCAGCTCAGCTGCCGGACGCCGTCGACGTCCCGCTGCTCGTAGACCCAGCCCATCGCCTCGTTGAAGCGGTCGCTGTTGGGCGACCCGTCCTCGGCCACCTGCGTGAAGTCGGAGTAGACGAGCACCACGTCCGGCCGGGTCTCGAACTCCGCGGCCACGCGCTCCAGGCAGTGCGACGCGAGGAGGTCGTCGTGGTCGAGCTCCACCAGGACGTCGCCGGAGGCGTGCCGGCAGGCGGCCCGCTTGGCCGCTCCGACCCCGCGCAGCGCCGCGGGAGCCCGCAGCACCTTGACCCGGTCGTCCTGCTGCGGAGGACACCAGTTCGGGGCAGCACCGTTCAGCAGGACGATCCACTCCCACTCGGTGCGCGTCTGCGCCCGCAGGCTGCGGTAGCACTCGTCCAGGTACCGCGGGCGGTGACTGGGGGTGAAGACGGTCAGGAGCACGGGACCTCCGGGTCCAGGACATCGAGGTGGCAGGTCACGGACCGGCTCGTCCTGCAGGACTGTCGGGAGGCGCGCAGCAGGGCAGGTGCAGCACGAACCCGTCGTCGTAGCGCAGGTCTCCGCCGAGGGTCCGGGCCAGCGTGCGTGCGATGGGCAGGCCGAGCCCCGACCCGCCGTGGCCGTCCAGGCTCACGAAGCGGTCGAAGACCCGCTCGTGCTCGTCCTCGGGAACGCCGGGGCCGTCGTCGCGGATCCGCACCGTCACGGCCGACGCGTCGCCGCCGACCACGACCTCGATGCGGCTGTCTGCGTGGCGCCGGGCGTTCTCCCCGAGGTTGCTGAGGATCTCTCGACAGCTCGCAGGGTCGGCAGCCACCGTCCTCGTCCCCGGCGGACGGTCGACGACGAGGCTGACCTTCAGGCCCGGTTCGAGCAGCGCCAGCCGCTCGACCTCCTCCCGGCAGACGGCGACGACGTCCGACCTCCCCGCCGCGGGCGGCGCGGAGGCGTCGAGGCGAGCGATGCGCAACAGCGACGACAGCAGCCTCGCGGCGCGGGACGTCTCGCGCACCAGGGACACGAGCAGACGCTCGGTGTCGGCTGCCGCCGGACCGTGCAGGAGGGTCTCCGCCGAGGCGCGGATCCCGGCGAGCGGAGCGCGCAGCTGGTGTGCGGCATCGGCCAGGAAGCGGTGGCTCCGCTCCTCGGAGGTCTGCGCCTCGAGTAGGGCCGCCTGCAGCGCGGTGGTCGTCGCGTCGAGCGTCTCGGCGATCCACCGCTGCTCGGTGATGTCACGGGCCACCGTCGCGGTCATCACCTGTCGCCCCTGCTCGTCGTGCACCGGGGAGGTGCTGATCGAGACCCAGACGCGGGTCCCGCCGCGGGTGAGGCGCTCGCACTCCAGGCCGGTGACGAACGTGCCGCTCGCTCGACGGGCCTGTGCCTCCTCCAGCCACTCGTCCGGCACGAGGAGCAGTGCGTCGCGGCCGACGATCTCGTCGGCCGTCCACCCGAAGATCGACTCGGCGGCGGCGTTCCAGCTCAGCACGCGCCCGTCGAGCGTCTCGGTGTGCACGGC
Organism: Frankiales bacterium; assembly: GCA_025966005.1. GTDB lineage: Bacteria > Actinomycetota > Actinomycetes > Mycobacteriales > SCTD01 > SCTD01. The sequence goes on along the minus strand of JAOPVV010000055.1, from coordinate 11,704 downwards.
GTCGGCAGACCGCTCGACCAGCGCCGGGAGCGGGTCCGGCGTCCCGGCGCGCTCGGAACGGTGGCTGACGTCACGCAGGAGGGCGTGGACGACGGTCCCGCCTCGCCGGTCCACCCCCCACACCGTCGCCTCGGCGGCGATGCGCCTGCCGACGCCGTCCACAGACCTCAGCAGCATCGGCACGCCCACGTGCCCGGGCTGCAGCGCAGCGGCGGCCAGGCGCTGCGTGAGAGCCTGCGGCGGTCGACCGGCCGGCGCGTGGGCCACCTGGTCCGGACGCCAGCCGAACAGTCGCCGGGTCGCCGCGTTGACGTCCACCACGCGTCCGCGCTCGTCGACCGCGAGGTAGCCGACAGGCCCGTGCTCCAGCACCTGCCGCCAGGTGCCGCGCTGCATGCCGCCGTCCTCGGCCCGACGGTCCACCGGCGCGCCAGGCGGACCCGGAGGTGCTGAGGCCATGGCGGGGGCAGGCGCGTGACGCGACCACCGGAGGGCCGCCAGGACGGCCACGGCGAGCGTGATACCGCGACGCCGGGCACGGCGGCGTCGGATACCAGCAGTCACGCCCTCTACGACCCCGACGGGCGACCGGGAAATACCGGTTCAGCATCGCAGGACGTAACCGGCACCTCGCACCGTGTGGATGATGCGTGGCCCGTGAGCCTCCAGCTTGCGCCTGAGCGCGCTCACGTGGACCTCCACGAGGTTGCTGTCGTAGGCGTCGAAGCCCCAGACCTGGGTCAGCAGCTGCGTCTTGGACAGCACCCGGCCGGCGTGCCTGGTCAGCAGCACGAGAAGGTCGTGCTCGATGCGGGTCAGCTCGACCGGCGCGCCAGCCCGCTGGACGGTGCGCGCGCCCGGGTCCACGACGACGTCCCCCACCTGCAGGGAGCTCGACAGCAGACGCCCCGAGCGGCGGAGCAGGGCGTCCACCCGAGCCAGCAGCTCCGCCATCGAGAACGGCTTGACGAGGTAGTCGTCGGCCCCGGCACGGAACCCGGCCAGCACGTCCTCCGTCGAGTCGGCCGAGGTCAGGAACAGCAGGGGCAGCGTGCTGGACCGCCGGAGCAGGGCGGCGATCTCGTACCCGTTCGGCCCCGCCGGCAGGTGGACGTCGAGGACGGCCAGGTCCGGCCGGAACGCCTCCGCGACCTGGGCGACCGCTCGCCCGTCGTCCTCGGCGTGCACCTCGTAGCGCTCACCGCGCAGCGCGACCTCGACGGCGAGCCGGATGGTCAGGTCGTCCTCGACCAGCAGGACGCGAGGCTGCTGCTGCACGTAGCTGAAGTAGCCCGGGACGAGCAGCGCAACCCTGTCAGCTCCGGCGCTCCGGGTTCAGCTCAGGTGAGGGCGGCCAGCCGCTCGAAGACCGGCGCCAGCCGCTCGAGGTAGCGCTCGGGACGGCACACCTCGTCGAGCCGGGCCTCGTCGAGGTCCTTGCCGGCGTCCTTCGCCTCGGCCGTGAGGGTCTCGCGGAACGGCGTCCCGGTCTCCCACGTGCGCATCGCGGCGCGCTGGACGAAGGCGTACGCGTCCTCGCGGGACAGCCCACCCTCGACCAGCTCGAGCAGCACCGTGCTGGTGTAGATGAGCCCGCCGCTGCTCTCGAGGTTGACGCGCATGCGGTCGGCGTCGACGACCAGGCCGGTGACCAGCCGGGTCGTGAGGTGCAGCAGGTAGTCGGTGGCGATCGACGCGTCGGGCAGCGCGACCCGCTCGGTGGAGGAGTGGCTGATGTCGCGCTCGTGCCACAGCGGGATGCCCTCCATGACCGGGACGACCTGCGCCCGCACGATGCGCGCCATGCCGGCGATGCGCTCGCTGGCGATGGGGTTCTTCTTGTGGGGCATCGCGCTCGAGCCCTTCTGGCCCTTGCCGAACGGCTCCCACAGCTCCCGGACCTCGGTGCACTGGCCGTGCCGCACCTCGAGGGCGAACGCCTCGCAGACGGTCGCGATGACCGCGAGAGCGCTGACCCACTCGGAGATCCCGTCGCGGATCACGACCTGGGTCGCGGCCGGTGCCGGGGTCAGGCCGAGCGCGCCGGCGACGGACTGCTCCACGCCGGGGTCGATGTTGGAGTACGTGCCGACCGCGCCGCTGATCTTGGCGACGGCGACGGCGTCACGCGCCCTCTTGAGGCGGTCGCGGCTGCGGGCCATGGCGAAGGCGAGGTCGGCGACCCGGTGGCCCCAGGTCGTCGGCTCGGCGTGGATGCCGTGGGTGCGGCCCACCTTGACGGTGTCCTTGTGCTCGAGCCCCAGGTCGCGCATGGCGGCGACCAGCCGGTCGGCCTTGACGAGCAGGATGTCGGTCGCCTGGACCAGCTGCAGCGCCAGCGCGGTGTCGAGCAGGTCGCTGCTGGTCATGCCGAAGTGCACCCACGCGGCTGCCTCGCGCGGCTCGGTGTTGTCGGCCCACGCCGACAGGAACGCGATGACGTCGTGCTGGGTCACCGCCTCGATCTCGGCGACGGCCTCGGGCGTCGGGGGCTTGGCGGCCTTCACCGGCGCGACGCTGTCGGCGGGCACCACCCCGGCCTTCGCGTGGGCCTCGAGGACGAGGACCTCGACCTGGCACCACAGCTCGTACTTGTGGGCCTCGCTCCAGACCCGCCCCATCTCGGGGAGGGTGTAGCGCTCGATCACGGTGGTGCTCCCTCGTTCGTCCGGCGTCGGCCCCAGTCTCCCAGACCCGCCCGCGCGACCTACGGGAGGCGGACCTCGCCGGTGACGGCGGCGCGGGCGACGTCGCTGCGCCAGTGCCCGCCGCGCAGCCGGACGGCGGTCACGCCCTCGTAGGCCAGCGACCGGGCCGCAGCGAGGTCCGGGGCGACGGCGGTCACCGAGAGCACGCGCCCGCCGGCCGAGACGACGCGGTCGCCGTCGAGCCGCGTGCCCGCGTGCAGCACGGCGACGCCGTCGGGCAGCGCGCCGACCTCGACGTCGTCGCCGGTGACCGGCGCGGCCGGGTAGCCCTCGGAGGCGACGACGACCGTGACCGCCGCGCCGTCGCGCCAGGCGAGCGGCCCGACGTCGGCGAGGCGTCCGGTCGAGCAGGCCAGCAGCAGCCCGGCGAGCGGCGTGTCGAGCAGCGCCAGGACGACCTGCGTCTCGGGATCGCCGAAGCGGCAGTTGAACTCGATGACCTGCGGCCCCTTCGAGGTCATGGCCAGACCGGCGTAGAGCAGCCCCTGGAACGGCGTGCCGCGACGGGCCATCTCGTCCACGACCGGCTGCAGGACGTCGCGCTGCACCTGCTCGACGGTGCCGGCGGGCAGCCACGGCAGCGGTGCGTAGGCACCCATGCCGCCGGTGTTCGGACCCTGGTCGTCGTCGAGCACGCGCTTGAAGTCCTGCGCGGGGAGCAGCGGCACGACGGTGCTGCCGTCCGACAGCGCGAACAGCGACACCTCCGGACCGTCGAGGTAGGCCTCCACGACGGCGGTCGAGCCCGGCTCGGCCAGCACGTCGCGGGCGAACGCCGTCGCGACCGCCAGGTCGCTGCCGACGTGCACGCCCTTGCCGGCGGCGAGACCGTCGGCCTTGACGACGTACGGGGCGGGCGCCGTGGCGAGGTGGGCGGCTGCCTGGTCGGCGGAGGTGAAGACCGACGCGGCGGCGGTCGCGACGCCCGCGTCGGCCATGACCTGCTTGGCGAACGCCTTGCTGCCCTCGATCTGCGCGGCGGCGGCGGACGGCCCGAAGCACGGGGTGCCGGCCGCCCGGACGGCGTCGGCGACCCCGGCCACCAGCGGCACCTCGGGCCCGACCACGACCAGGTCGGCCCGGACCCGGGCCGCCAGCGCCACGACGGCCGGACCGTCCGTGAGGACGACGTCGTGCTGCTCGGCCAGCGCGGCGGTGCCGGCGTTGCCGGGCGCGCAGACGAGCCCGGTCACGCCGGGGTCCCGCGAGAGGGCGAGCAGGAGGGCGTGCTCGCGCGCGCCGGAGCCGAGCACCAGGACCTTCACGCGCCGAACGCTAGTGGCCGCCCGCACCCGCCCCGCGGGGAGGCGGCCGGTCAGGCCCTCGCGTCGACCGTGCGAAGGCCCTTGCGCACGTTGCGCTCGAGCCCGGCCTTGACCAGGACGTCGACCAGCGGGACGGCGGCGCCGAACTCGATGACGTACGTGAGCGTCGAGCCGGACCCCTTGGGGGCGAAGCGCATCTCGCCGCGGTGGTCCTTCAGCGGGCTACCCTTGGTGATCCGGTACTCGACCAGCTCGTCGGTCACCGCCCGGGTGACCGTCTCCTCGAACGCCGGCAGCGGCCCGACCTTGAGGCTGCGCACCGAGCCCGTGCCGTTGCGGCTGCTGTCGCCGTCGCGCACCCGGCTGATGCGAGCACCGAACAGCGGTCCCAGGTTCTCGTGCTCGGACAGGAAGGCGTAGACCCGCTCGACCGGGAGGGCGAAGTCGTGGGTGATCTCGATGCGCTGCATCCCCAGGACCCTAGATCCCCAGGACCTGACGGCGCCGCAGCGCCGTCCTGACCATCGCTCCGGCGGGGGCCGCCGCCATCACCGCGAGGTCCTCGGCCGGTGAGGTCGTGCCGTCGAGGAACCTCAGCACCCGCTCGGCGGGCTGCCGGCGGAACAGCTGCGCGAAGAACTCGGCGCCGTCGACCGCGCCGCCGTCGAGCGCGCGCAGCAGCAGCCCGTCCATCCACAGGTGCCGGCGCGAGTAGGCCGCCGGCGGGCAGGGGTCCTGCCCGTCGCGCAGGGCCGCGGCCACTGCCTCGGCCTGCCGCTGAGCGGCGGTAAAGGTGTAGCCGGTCGACGGCCGGGTGGCGCCGCCGGCCGCGCCGAGCCGGAACACGCGACGGCCGGGCCGGCGGGGGAACGGGGCGTCGGTCATCGGGATCGCGCCCTGCTCGGCCGCCACGACCTCGAAGGACGGCAGCCGCAGGACGTCGGAGCAGTAGGAGCGCAGCGCCGTGTCGTACTGCTCGACGGTGAGCGGCGCGCGGCTGAACTCGGTGTACTCGACCAGCGCCTCGCGCGTCGACGTCGGCAGCACGTAGCCGAACGCCACCCCGCCCGGCGGCTGCGGCGGCCGGAAGTCCATCAGGCCCGCGACCGACGGGTCGAAGGCGTCGGTCGTGGTGCGCACGAACCAGCCGCGGAAGTGCTGCAGCAGCGCGACCCGGCCGGACGCGGACGGCCGGGTCGGTCGGGTGTCGAAGACCCAGGTCGCCGACAGGTCGGCGCCGTGCACGACGGCCTCGTCCGGACCGTCGACGACCCCGGTCACCAGCGCCTCGACCCGGCGGACTCCGCTGCGGGACAGGCGTTCGGACGCGACCCGCAGGTAGTCGGGCGAGCGGATCATCGTGTACGACAGCGGCGCCAGGTCGTACGTCGCCGCGTCTCCGGTGGGCCCCTGGACCGCGACCCGGTCCCAGCGCGCCGAGACGGCGTCGGCCCAGTAGTGCTCGCCGGCCTGCCAGGTGCACCAGGTGCGCTCCGGCGAGGTGTACGGGCCGGGCGGCGCCTCGACCAGCACGACGTCGTGCCCGCCCTGCTCCCCCAGCCGGCAGGCCAGCGCCAGCCCGGCGGCCCCCGCCCCGACGATGACGACGTCCGCGCGCGTCACCACCGCCGGCTCGTCCGGCGCTCGCTCACGCGTCGCTCATCCGGAGAGCTGGAGCACCCGGGCGTGCAGCACCTTGCGCTGCGCGAGCGCGCACCGCAGTGCGCGGTGCAGGCCGTCCTCGAGGTAGAGCTCGCCGCGCCACTGCACGACGTGGGCGAACATGTCGCCGTAGAAGGTCGAGTCCTCGGCCAGCAGCACGTCGAGGTCGAGGGTCTTCTTGATGGTGATCAGGTGGTCCAGCTGGACCTGCGTCGGCGGCAGCTTCGCCCACTCCCGCGAGGACATGCCCGGGTCGGGGTAGGGCCGGCCGTCGCCGACCGCGCGGAAGATCACGGCTGCGCTCCGAGGGGGTGCGGCACGAGGAGCTCCAGGCGGTGCGGGGGCGGGCCGTCGACAGTCTCCCAGACGCCAGGGCGCCCGTGCCTGCGGAGCGTCCGGCTACGGCAGCAGGCTGCGCAGCTCGAGCGTCTGCTCGCGGTCGGGCCCGACCCCGATCGAGGCGAAGGGCGCACCGCTCAGGACCTCGAGCCGGCGGACGTAGGCCTGCGCCGTGGCGGGGAGGTCGTCGAAGGTGCGGGCGCCGGTGATGTCCTCGGTCCAGCCCTCGAGGTACTCGTAGACCGGCGTGGCGTGGTTGAAGTCGTTCTGGCTCATCGGCATCTCGTCGAAGCGCTTGCCGTCGACCTCGTAGGCGACTCAGACCGGGATCGTCTCCCAGCCGGTCAGGACGTCGAGCTTGGTGAGCACGAAGTCGGTGACGCCGTTGACGCGCGCGGCGTAGCGGGCGATGACGGCGTCGTACCAGCCGCAGCGACGCGGACGCCCGGTGGTCGTACCGAACTCGTGGCCGTTCGCGCGCAGCGCCTCCCCGTCGGCGTCGAGCAGCTCGGTCGGGAACGGGCCCTCGCCGACGCGCGTCGTGTACGCCTTGACGACCGCGATGACCTTGTCGACGCGGCGCGGGCCGATGCCCGAGCCGGTGCAGGCGCCGCCGGCCGTGGCGGACGACGAGGTGACGAACGGGTAGGTGCCGTGGTCGACGTCGAGCAGGGTCGCCTGACCGCCCTCGAGCAGCACGGTCTCACCGCGGTCGAGGGCCTGGTTGAGCACCAGCGAGGTGTCGGCGACCATCGGGCGCACCCGCTCGACGAACGACAGCAGGTCGGCGACGACCTCGTCGGCGGTGACGGCCTTGCGGTTGTAGACCTTGACCAGGATCTGGTTCTTCATGTCGAGGGCCGCCTCGACCTTCTGGCGCAGGATCCCCTCGTCGAACAGGTCCTGCACCCGGATGCCGACGCGGTTCATCTTGTCGGCGTACGTCGGGCCGATGCCGCGGCCGGTGGTGCCGATCTTGCGCTTGCCGAGGAAGCGCTCCGCCACCCGGTCCAGCGTGCGGTTGTACGACGCGATGATGTGGGCGTCGGCGCTGAGCAGCAGCTTCGAGCAGTCGACGCCGCGGGCCTCGAGCGCGTCGATCTCCTCGAACAGCACCGTGAGGTCGACGACGACGCCGTTGCCGATGACGGGCGTGCAGCCCTTCGACAGGATCCCGCTGGGCAGCAGGTGCAGCGCGTAGGTCTCGTCGCCGATGACCACGGTGTGGCCGGCGTTGTTGCCGCCGTTGAACTTGACGACGTAGTCCACGGAGCCACCGAGCTGGTCGGTGGCCTTGCCCTTGCCCTCGTCGCCCCACTGGGCGCCGACGAGCACGAGTGCGGGCATGGTTCGCTCCCTACGGCAGCAGTCGCTGCTCAACAGTGGGAGCCCCGGGCGCGCAGGCGCCGGGGCTCGTGCAGGGGAAGGCTAACCGACATGCAGGCGCATCCCGGGCACCTGCTGGTCGCCAGCGCCCATGCAGGCAGCACCGACGTGGAGCAGGTGGAGGCCGCGCGGGCCCAGCTCGCCGTCGCCGGAGCGGTCGAGCTGGTGGAGACCGAGACCCCCGAGGAGCTCGACGCAGCCCTCGACCGGCTCGAGGGCCGGACCCTCGTCGTGGCCGGCGGTGACGGCAGCCTGCACCTGGTCGTGTCGCGGCTGCACGCCCGGCACGAGCTCGCCGACGTCCGGATGGGGCTGGTGCCGCTCGGCACCGGAAACGACCTGGCACGTGCGCTCGGCGTCCCGCTCGACCCGACGGCGGCGGCCCGGGTCGTCCTGGACTGCGCGCCGCGGCGCCTCGACCTGGTCGTCGACGACGTCGGCGGCATCGTCGTCAACGCGGTCCACGTCGGGGTCGGCGCCGACGCTGCCGCGCACGCCGGGCGGCTCAAGCCCCGGCTGGGCCCGCTCGCCTACCCGCTGGGAGCGGTGTCGGCCGGCCTGCGCTCGACCGGCTGGAAGCTGCGCGTCGAGGTCGACGGCCGGGTGCTCGCCGACGGGCGCAGGCGCTCGCTCATGGTCGGGATCGGCAACGGCCGCGGGATCGGTGGCGGCACGCCGCTGCTGCCGCACGCCGAGCCCGACGACGGCCTGCTCGACGTCGTCGTCTCGGCGGCGTCCGGTCCGGTCGCCCGGGTGCGGTACGGCGCAGCCCTGTCGTCCGGGAGCCACCTCGAGGACAAGGCCGTCCGCTACGCCCGCGGCACCACCGTCGTCATCAGCGGGGAGCAGGTGGGCGTCAACGCCGACGGCGAGCTCGGTGACGAGATCCGGCGACGGCGCTGGACGGTGCAGCCCGGGGCCTGGTCGCTCGTCCGCCCCTGAGCCCGTACGGTCAGCGCTCCCTGACCCCTGGAGGCTCCCGGTGCACGGCACCGTCCTGCGCGTCGAACGCCTGACGCCGAGCATGGTCCGCGTCGTCCTCGGCGACCCCGGGCTGGAGGGCTTCTCCCCCGGCGACTGGACCGACGGCTACGTCAACGCCCAGTTCCTGCCCGCCGGCGCCGACTACGACGTGCCGTTCGACGACGAGCACGTCCGGACGCTGCCGCGCGAGCAGCGGCCGGCCGCCCGCCGCTACACCGTCCGCCGGTGGGACCAGGCGCGCCGCGAGCTGGTCCTGGACGTCGTGGTGCACGGCGACGAGGGCGTCGCGGGGCGGTGGGCGCAGACGGCCGCCCCGGGAGACCGGCTGCAGCTGCGGGGACCGTCCGGCGGCTACGCACCGGACCCGGCCGCCGACTGGCACCTGCTCGTCGGCGACGAGAGCGCACTGCCGGCCATCGCCGTCGCGGCCGAGCGGGTGCCGGCGGGCGCCGTCGTCAGGGTCGTCCTGGAGGTCGACGGGCCGGACGCCGAGCTGCCGCTGGCCTGCCCCGGCCAGCTCGAGGTCACATGGGTGCACCGCCGCGGCGACGGCGCGGGCCAGCTGCTGGCGGCCGTCGCGTCGCTCGTGCGCCCTCCCGGACGGGTGCACGCGTTCGTGCACGGTGAGGCCGTCGCGACGCGCGAGGTGCGCGCGCTCCTGCTCGGCGAGTGGGCGGTGCCGCGTGAGGACCTGTCGGTCTCGCCGTACTGGCGGCGGACCTTCACCGACGAGCGCTGGCGCGAGGTCAAGGCGCAGTGGCTGGCCGAGGTCGAGCGCGACGTCTGAGCGCCGCCGGCTGACCTACAGGAACCGGTGGATCACCGTCGTCGCGAGCTCCTGCACCTTCTGGCCGCGGGGGCGGTCCTGCCAGCGGCGCGGCTCGATCCGGTCGCAGCGCTCGAGGTCGGCGGCGAAGTCGGCCTCGAGCCGGCGGGCCACCCGCGGGTCGAGCACCGTGAGGACGACCTCCTCGTCGAGCTGCATCGACCGGCGGTTCATGTTGGCCGAGCCGAGGACCGCCGCCACGCCGTCCACCGTCATGACCTTGGCGTGCAGCATCGAGGGCTGGAACGCCCAGACGCGCACTCCGCCCTCGACCAGCGTCGAGTAGATCGACTCGCTGGCCAGCTGGCAGAAGCGCTTGTCGGCGTGCGGCCCGGGGAGCATCACGTCGACCTCGACGCCGCGCTCGACCGCGTCGAGCAGCAGTTGCTGGAAGCAGTCGTCCGGCACGAAGTAGGCGGTCTGGATCTGCAGCCGGTCCTGCGCCGACTCGATCATGAGCCGGAACACGGTGGCCATGTCGTTCCACCCGACGGTGGCGCTGCCCCGGGCGACCTGCACGACCGAGCCGTCGTCGCACAGCTCGTGCTCGGGGAAGCGGCGGACCGGGTCGATGAGCGGCAGGCCGGTCTCGGCCCAGTTCTGGGCGAAGGACGCCGACAGCCCGTCGACGGCCGGTCCCTGCACCCGGGCGTGGGTGTCGCGCCACTCGGTCTCGTCGCGCGCGTCGCCGCACCACTCCTCGGCGATCCCGACCCCGCCGGTGAAGCCGACCCGCTCGTCGCAGATGAGGACCTTGCGGTGCGTGCGGTGGTTGTGCTTGAACGGCGACAGCAGCTGGCCCTGCCAGACCGGCTTGCGGAACCACTCGACCTGCACGCCGCAGTCGGTCATGTGGGAGATGAGGTCGGACTCGATCAGCCGGCCGCCGACCGCGTCGATGAGCACCCGCACCCGCACGCCGCTGCGCGACCGCTCGGCGAGGGCGCGCGCGAACTCGTGGGCGATGTCGCCGCGCCAGTAGACGAACGTCAGGAAGTCGATCGTCTCGCTCGCCTCGCGGATGGCCGCCAGCATGGACGGGAAGATCTGGTCGCCGTTGCGCAGCAGCTCGAGGGAGTTGCCCTCCGTCGCGGGGATGCCCAGCAGGGCCTCGAGCCGGCGTCGCAGGTCGTGCACGCGTCGGTCGTCGGCGCTGTCGATCTCGTCCACGGCGTGGGCGGCGGTCATCTGTGGTCCTCCGTCGGGCTCGGCGCGCGGTGCGCTCAGAGATCTCTACCCCGTCACGAAACATCCCGGCGATACCGGACAAGGGGGCCCCGTGCGGCGGGCCGCGGTGACCCCGTGCGGCGGGCCGCGGGGCCCAGCCGCCTACGCTCGTGACGTGGCTCGCATCCCCGGCATCGACGGCGTGTTCGGCCTGCTCCAGCAGCAGACGGAGGCCCTGTCGCAGCTGCCCGCCACGGTCGCGTCGCTGGCGCACGCGGTCCGCGGGCTCGGGGACGTCGTCGGGCAGGCCCGCGACACGCTGCAGACGGTGAACCGGCTGGCGACCCGGCTCGACGGCCTGGTCGGCGAGCTCGAGGAGCCGCTGCTGGCCCTGGCGCCGGGGCTCAAGCGGCTGGCCGTCGTGCTGGACGACCCGATCGTCGACAGCCTGCCGGACACCCTCGCCAAGGTGCAGAAGGACGTCCTGCCGGTGCTGCGGACGCTGGCCGACACCCACGAGCGGGTGGCCTTCATCGCCGGTCAGACCGAGCGGATCATGAGCTTCGTCGACGAGACGAGCCGCACGATCGCGCACCTGCCGGGCGCGGCGCTGCTCGGGCGGCGGCGGCCCGCCGCGACCAGGATCGTCGTCCCGGAGGACCCGCAGCCGTAGGCCGCAGGCGTGGGCCGCAGCCGTGCCGCGGTCACCCCTGCAGCACCTGCGCGGCCTCGGGGTCGCTCTCGGCGAGGAACGCGGTGATCCGCTCGTGCTCGGCGGTCTCGCCGATCGCGCCGGCCGCCCGTCCGAGCGCGTGCAGGGCGCGCAGGAAGCCGCGGTTGGGCGCGTGCGACCACGGCACCGGGCCGTAGCCCTTCCAGCCGGCCCGGCGCAGCGCGTCCAGTCCGCGGTGGTAGCCGGTGCGGGCGTAGGCGTAGCTCTCGACGACGGCGCCGCGGGCGTACGCGTCGTCGGCCAGCTCGGCCCAGGCCAGCGAGCTGGTCGGGTGGGCCGCCGCGACCTCCGCCGCCGGGGTGCCGCCCTCGAGCAGCTCGCGCGGGGCCACCTCGTCGGGCAGTCGCGTGGGCTCGGGTCCGCCGAGCAGGTCCTTGCCGGTGAGGCTCATGCGTCCATCCTGCCCTGCGGCCGCCCCGGCGCCGCCGGGCCGCCGTGCGGGACGATGGGACGTGGACTATGCGCGCCGAGGGGCCAGGCTGCTGCTCGGCGCGACCGCGCACCCGGGTGGCGAGGCGCTCACCCGCCACGTCCTCGGCCGGCTGCACCTGCCGGTGGGCGCGCTGGTCGCCGACGTCGCCTGCGGGGACGGCGCCACGCTGCGCCTGCTCGAGGACAGCGGCCTGCTCGGCGT